>JASLDK010000244.1 GCA_030145945.1 Nocardioides sp. | reverse complement strand
GATGCCGACCACCTCGCCCTGCTTGAGGTAGGCGAGCGCATCCTTCATCGCCTGGACACCGGAGGACCGGTCGACGCGGATGTGGTGGAAGGAGCGGAGCAGGTGGCCGACGCCGGGGGCGTCCATCATCTCCTTCTTGATCATGAACCGGACCAGCCGCTTCTGCGGCTCGGCCCCGGCGCCGCCGTAGACGAAGTCGACGTAGCCGGTGTGGTTGATCGCCATCAGCGCTCCGCCCTTGCGGGGCACGTTCTCCGAGCCGGACACCACGACCTTCTGGCGCATCAGCTTGAAGAGCACCTTGGCGGTGACGATGACGGGCGGATACGTGATGTCGAGCATGGGTCGAGTCTGACAGGCCGACCCGGTGCGGGGCGATGTCTGGGTCAGCCCCGGCGATGTGTAGCGCATCCGCTACACGGGACGTATGCTCTCACCATGGCAACGAAGAGGCTCGAGGAGATCGCCGGCCCCACGACTGCTGGTCACATCCGTCGAGCGGCAGGCAACCTCTTGAAGGATGCGCGGCTCCGCAAGGGACTGACCCAGCAGCAGACCGCGACTGCAGCCGGTGTTCCTCGATCCACGATCGCGCGGATCGAGACCGGCGTCATGCAACCGAGCATTCCGACCCTCGATGCCATCCTCATCTCCATCGGGCTGGAGTTGCGACTGCGCCTGGACGTTTTCGATGACCATGACCGTGTGCTCGATCGGCGGGCCGCCGCCGATCCTGACGGCACCGCGCGCGCAGAGGCCGCAGTCGATGACTTCGTGTCGAAGTACGGGACTTCCGCATGAACGAGTTCGCGCCCGAGAAGATCCTCGACGTCCTCAGTGAACATGCCGTCGATTTCGTCGTGATCGGTGGGTTCGCCGCGGTTCTCCATGGCGCCAGTCGACCGACGCGTGATGTCGATGTCACGCCTGAGCGCAGCGAACCGAACCTCACCCGGCTGGCAACTGCGCTCACGGCTCTGGACGCACGAATCCGAGTCGAAGGCATCGACGGAGGCCTGCCGTCCGGCACCCATGGCTACGACGACCTGGTCCGCGGTGCCCAGCGGCTCTCAGTCGGCGAAAGCCGACCTCAGATCGCCAGTCTCGGCGACATCATCCGGTCGAAGGAGAGCGCCAGTCGGCCCAAGGACGCCGAAGCACTCCCGGAACTACGTCGCCTCGCGATTGCGATCTCGAAGGCCAACGAGACCTGACCCCAGGCGCGCCGCGGAAGAGTCAGCGGCGGGTGGCGAGGAAGTCCGCGATCCGCCCGATCGCCTCCTCGAGCATGTCGACGTCAGGCAGCGTGACCAGCCGGAAGTGGTCGGGGGCGAACCAGTTGAAGCCGGTGCCGTGGGTGACCAGGATCTTCTTGGCACGCAGCAGGTCGATGACGAACTGCTCGTCGTCCTCGATCGCGTAGACCTCGGGGTCCAGGCGGGGGAAGCAGTAGAGCGCCCCCTTGGGTCGCACCGAGGAGACGCCGGGGATCTCGTTGAGGAGCCGGTCGGCCAGCATCGACTGCTCGTAGAACCGGCCGCCGGGCACGATCAGCTCGTTGATCGACTGGTAGCCGCCGAGCGCGGTCTGGATCGCGTGCTGGGCAGGGACGTTGGCGCACATGCGCATGTTGGAGAGCAGGGTCAGCCCCTCGAGGAAGTCCTCCGCGAGCTCCTTGGGACCCGAGATCATCACCCACCCGGCGCGGTAGCCGCACACCCGGTAGGCCTTCGAGAGACCGCTGAAGGTCAGGCACAGGACGTCATTGCCCGCGGCCTCGGCCGAGTGGTGGTGCACGGCGTCGTCGAACAGGATCTTCTCGTAGATCTCGTCGGAGAAGACGACCAGGTCGTGGCGGCGCGCGATGTCGACCAGCTTCGCCACCATCTCCTTGCTGTAGACCGCGCCCGTGGGGTTGTTGGGGTTGATGATCACCAGACCGTGGGTGTTCTCGGTGATCTTCGACTCGATGTCCTCGAGGTCCGGCATCCAGCCGTTCTCCTCGTCGCACCGGTAGTGCACCGGGGTCCCGCCGGCGAGCGACACCGCCCCTGTCCACAGTGGGTAGTCCGGTGCGGGCACGAGGATCTCGTTGCCGTCGTCGAGGAAGGTCGTCAGGACCATCGAGATCATCTCGGAGACACCGTTGCCGATGAAGACGTCCTCGACGTTGGTGTCCTTCAGCCCGCGGGACTGGTAGTACTGCGCCACTGCGGTGCGCGCCGAATAGATCCCCCGCGAGTCGCTGTAGCCCTGCGCCTCGGGCAGGTTGTGCACCATGTCGGCCACGATCGCCTCAGGTGCCTCGAACCCGAACGGTGCCGGGTTGCCGATGTTGAGCTTGAGGATCTTGTGACCCTCGGCCTCGAGCCGCTGGGCCTCGACCAGGATCGGACCCCGGACGTCGTAGCGGACATTGGCAAGCTTCTTGCTCTGGCGGATCGTGCGCACGAGCGCCATTCTCGCAGGTGCCCGCCACCCGATTTCGTGTGGTTGATCGCGTACGCCGGGCGGGCGCGGTCGGCGTACCCTCGGGATGTGGCCCGGACCACGGTCCCTCTCACCCTCGACCTGCTCGACGCCCTCGCCGCCCATACCGGGGTGCCGTGCCGGTCCTGCCTGTTCTGGGAGCACGACCCGGTACGCCGGGCGCGGATCGCCCCGCAGGAGCGGATCGCCGAGAAGGAGGCGTGGATCTCGGGGCTGCTGCGCGAGTGGGGCTCGTGCGGCCGGATCGCGCTGGTCGACGGGGAGCCGGTCGGCTACCTGATCTATGCCCCGGCCGCACACGTCCCGGGCGCGGCCGCCTTCCCGACGGCGCCGATGTCGCCGGACGCCGTGTTGCTGACGACCGCGTGGGTGGCCCCGAGTCTTGCGGGCGGCGGGATCGGCCGCCTGCTCATCCAGGGCATGGCCCGCGACCTGGTCGGCCGCGACGGGATCCGGGCCGTGGAGGCCTTCGCCCGTGGCCGCCGCGCCCTGCCCGGGGCGCAGACGAGTTGCGTGCTCCCCGAGGACTTCCTGGCCCGGGTCGGGTTCAAGACCCAGCGCCACCACCCGCAGACCCCGCGGATGCGGATGGAGATGCGGTCGCTGGCCACCTGGCGCGAGGAGGTCGAGGCCGCGTGGGAGCGGATCGTGGGCGTCGTACGCCGTCCCTCCCCCGCCCCGACGCCAGTGCCACGCAGTTTTCTCTCCCGAGAGGTGTCCTCTGGTCGCTACCGCTCGGCCAGCGAAGTGATTCGCGCCGGCTTGCGCCTGCTGGAGGACCAAGAAACGCGCAACACCTGTGAGTGAGACGCACGAGGCCCCTCACCGGCTCCAAACCAGGGCAGATGACGCCTTCGTTGTCACGGCTCATTTCCGGGGGCGAAGTCGTCGTGATACTCGTCCACCTTCCACTGGTCGCCCAGGCGGACGAGGTGCGCGGCGAAGTTCACGACACCGTCAACCCGGTCCACCACGGTGCTCTCAGGCTCCACCATCGCGGAGTTGCTCCAGATTCTCGCCGAGCCTGTCACCGTGGCCTCGGTATCACCTACTACTGCCCTGATTCCGTCGAAGTCGTCGACTCCCCCAGTGATGATGTAGTCCGACGTCACGCTGGAATCACTTCCCGGCGAGCCAGGAGCCCCCTCATCGAGGGTCAAGCCGCGATAGCGAACCTGCATGTCGTCATTGATCGACATGAGCCAGCCGAGTTGCTTCCCAGTGAAGTACTGTGCCAACCGGCGACGCCCCGCACCTTGTGCCTTCGCGAGACCAGGCCTGCTCAGCTTTCGGAGGTCCGGTCGATCAGCCCTGGGGAAGTCGCCCGTGGGGTACGCCGCTGCAGCGTTCGTGTCGGGATCGACGGAGTTGCCCTCGACTGATCCGACCTGTTGCATCGCCTCGATCGCCTGCCGGGTCACCTCGGTGACCACCGCAACTCGGTCGTCGGCGGGGGCTGATCCGGATGTGGCGACTGACCCGACCGCGAGGGCAGGACCGATCAGCAACACCCCCAATGCGCCCGTGACACGTGCCCGCCGCATCGAAGTCTGTGGCGAGACTTCGCTGTGCACACGCGGCCCAGTGACCTTCATGCCCCGCACCCCGGTGATCGACGAGTGAAATCACGGTAAGTCTCGGTAGGGGACCGGTCAACGGAGTGTGTCAAGACCGTCCCGCGGGCGTCGTACGCCGTCCCTCCCCCGCCCCGACGCCCGTGCCCAGGACGATCGGCCAAGCACGAGGCCCCCGATCCTGACGGATCGAGGGCCTCGGGGTTCGGGGTCCCGTGACGCTTGCTGCGCAAGCTTGTTTCGAGCTCCGGGAGGGCCGATCAGATGAAGTCGGCGAGCTCCTTGAGGATCGCCGCCTTCGGCTTGGCGCCGACGATGGACTTCACGACCTCGCCGCCCTGGTAGACGTTGATGGTCGGGATGCCGGTGACGCGGTAGGAGGCCGGAGTGATCGGGTTCTCGTCGACGTTCATCTTGAGGAACGTGACCTTGTCGCCGTGGGCGCCGGCGATCTCGTCGAGGATCGGGGCGACCTGGCGGCACGGGCCACACCACTCGGCCCAGAAGTCCACGAGGACGGGCTTGTCGGACTTGAGGACCTGAGCGTCGAACTCGGCCTCGGTCACTGCGGAGATGTTGTCGGCCACGAGGGGCTCCTTCGGATCTGGTTGAACGTGACGTCTGTTGGGTTGAACCTACGCGGGGAGCGTGGCATTCCCGGCGGTCTCCGCGGCCGCGCCCGCAGCCGTGGCGGCGGCGTGGTCCAGGAAGCCGAGGTAGCGCTCCGCGTCCAGGGCCGCCGCACAGCCGCTGCCGGCGGCGGTGATCGCCTGGCGGTAGGTGTGGTCGACCAGGTCGCCGGCAGCGAAGACACCGGTCAGGTTGGTGGCGGTCGAGCCGGGCTTGACCAGGACGTAGCCGTTGTCGTCGAGGTCGACCTGGCCGGTCAGCAGCTCCGAGCGCGGCTCGTGTCCGATCGCGATGAACAGGCCGGTCGCGGGCAACGTGGAGGTGTCGCCGGTGACGGTGTCCTTGAGGGTCAGCGACTCCAGCGAGTCAGCGCCGTTGATCGACTCGACGACGGAGTTCCACACGATCTCGAGCTTCGGGTCGGCGAAGGCCCGCTCCTGCATGATCTTGGAGGCGCGCAGCTCGTCGCGGCGCACGATCAGCGACACCTTCGAGCCGAACCGGGTGAGGAAGGTGGCCTCCTCGACGGCCGAGTCGCCGCCGCCGACGACCGCGATGTGCTGCTCACGGAAGAAGAAGCCGTCGCAGGTCGCGCAGTAGGAGACGCCGCGTCCGGAGAGGCGCTCCTCGTCGGGAAGGTCGAGCTTGCGGTAGCCCGAGCCCGTCGACAGGATCACGGCGCGCGCGGTGTAGGTGTCGGTGGCGGTCCTGACGATCTTGATGTCGCCGGTCAGGTCGACCTCGACCACGTCGTCGGCGATCAGCTCGGCACCGAAGCGCTCGGCCTGGGCACGCATCTCGTCCATCAGGGCCGGGCCCTGGATGCCGTCACGGAACCCGGGGAAGTTCTCGACCTCGGTGGTGTTCATCAGCGCACCGCCGGCGGTGACCGAACCCTCGAAGACGAGTGGGTTCAGCTGGGCCCGGGCGGCGTAGATCGCCGCGGTGTAGCCGGACGGCCCCGACCCGATGACGATGACGTTGCGGGGCTCGGACGTGGCGGACTCGGACATGGAACTCCTCGACTGGTCCTGACGGTGCCGACGGGAACGTTGTCGGACACCTCGACAACGCGATCGTAGGCGGGGAGATTCCCTCCCGCGCACTCCGGCCGACCCGTGGCCACTCCTCCCGTATCCACCGATTCGGTTGGACGCCGGCCGAATCGGTGGATCCAGCGCCTCAGCCGGCGACCGCGATCGTGGTGGAGTGGATCAGGTCGCCCGTGCCGCAGGCGAGGACGTCCGCCGCCTGGGTGGCCCCGACCGGCACGCGGAACGCGACCACGGCCGGTTGGCCGTCGTACTGCACCCCGACCAAGCGGCCGGCACCGAAGGCGGCAGGTTCGCACACGAAGTCCGCAGGTGCGAGCAGTGCGCTGCCCGTGTAGTCGGCGTTGCGTGGATCGGGCAGCACGACGTGTTGGAGGGCGAGGAGGTCCTGGCTGAGGTGGTCGGCGCGCACCTGCTGCAACGGCTGGTCCGTCGGGACCCGTCGCACGGCCGCGTTGAGGCCGGATGCGGTGTCGGGGAAGGCGCTCGCAGAGGGGACCTTGGCCGCGACGGACGGGGTCGGATCGGGCGCGGCCTGCTCGGGCGCGACCTTGCGCTCGGCCTGGGCGTCGGCCGCGCCGCCTGCCGCGCTCGAGTCGGCAGCCTTCGACGCACTGACGTCGTCGCCCTGCCGGTCGCTGACCACGTTGACGCCCACGGCGACCGCGGCGACCGCGGCCGCCGCACCGAAGAGCAACCGAACCCGGCGTCGGCGGCGCAGCGCGGCGGAGTCGAGGAGGACGACGGCCGGTGCCTCGGGATGGTTCTCGCTGATCCCGGCCCGAGGGCCCGTGCGGGCGGCACGGTCGGAGGCCAGCTCGCGCAGGGAGGCGTCGATGCGGGTCGCGACGTCCTCAGGCATGGCGACCGGTCCCCCGGCGTCGGCCAGGGCGCGGCGTACGGCGTCGTCCTGCTCGGGAGTGAGCGGACGGAGCTGCTCGGGATCCTGCGGGGTGCTCATCTGGGGTCCTGCCTGCGCGGGGTGCGGTGGGGTGATCAGTCGACGGCGGACCCGGCCGGGGGTCCACGGGGTGTCACCGATCGGACGTCCACCGACAGTGGCGGGTTCCCTGCCGCGCCGCCGGGGACGGGCGCAGAGCGCTCAGGTTCGAGATCGAGTACGTCGGCGAGCAGCCCCGCCAACCGCGCACGACCGCGCGAACAGCGACTCTTGACGGTGCCCTCGGCACAGTCGAGCATCTGCGCCACCTCGGCGACTGGATAGCCCTCCATGTCGACGAGCACGATCGCCGCGCGCTGCTCCGCGGGCAGGGTGGCGAGGGCGTCGAGGACCTGCTGTCGGCGCTCGGCGACGAGGCTGTGCTCGGCCGGGTCGGCGGCATCGCCGACCGTCTGCCGGCCGTGGCTGCGCCGCTCCGCCTCCGAGGTGAGGGGGTCGAGGTCCTCGGGCAGCGGCTCGGCCCGGCGTACCTTCTCCGAGCGGAGCCGGTCCAGACAGGCGTTGACGACGATGCGGTGCAACCAGGTGGTGACCGCGGCCTCGCCGCGATAGGACTCGGCGCGTCGGAAGGCGGCGATCAGGCCCTCCTGCAGACCGTCCGCCGCCGTCTCGGGATGGGAACAGGTGCGCAACGCGACCGCCCACAGCCGGTCCCGATGCCGTGCGACCAGGGTGGTGAAGGCGTCCGGGTCCCCTGCCACGTGCGCGGCGAGCAGGTCGGCGTCGCTCGCCCCGGTGGGCTCGAGGTCATTCACCGCGGACCACGATCCCGGCCACCTCGGCCCGGAAACCGTCGCTGACCTGCGGCAGGCTGGTCCACCACAGCACCAGGTAGCGGGTCGAGACGGGGCTGCTGCCCGAGAGCTTCAGGACTCCTCCCCCCGTCGCGGTGGCGTACGGCGTACCGGTCGGTGCCTGGGTCGGGGCCGCGTCGGCGGCGAAGACGCTGAGCTTGTTGGCCGCCATCCCCGAGCCGTCGCCGGCCATCTGCACCTCGACGGTGCTGACGTCGCGAACCGCGCCGAGGTCGACCACGACGCCCACACCGCTCTTGAGCGCCCGCCCTCCCGTGCCCAGCTGGTCGAAGTAGGTGACCGTGCGCCAGGTGGTGTCGGCCTTGCCGTCGACCAGGTTGGGCAGGAGCGCGTCGTTCTCGTCCGGGCTGTCACTCAGCGGGTCGAAGGCCGAGACCTGGGCGATCTTCAGGGGGCCGGCCTGGGCGGCCTTGCCGGAGGGCACCTCGACAACGGTCGAGGAGTCCTTGGGCTGGCCGCCGAGCGCGGTCCGCCCACGACCCAGGTTGAACGCCACCGCGATCGCGATCAGCAGCACGACGGCGGACGCGACGACCATCGCCAACCGCAGCCAGTTGCGGCCCGGCATGGCCTCCAGCGTGCCGGTGTCCTCGTGCGGGTCGTCGTCGGGCCCGGTGTCCGGCGCCCACGGCCAGAACCCGGTGCCGGACTGCTGCAGCCCCGGATGCGCGCCCGGACGGCCGGCACCGGTGTCGAAGGAGTGCACCACCGGCTGGCGGGGCCGGCGTACGCCGTCGGGCGGATCGGGCGCGAACAACGGGCGCTCCGGCGGCTCCTCGAACGGCGGAGGCGGCGGAGGGGGCGTGCTCCGCGTGCGGAGCCAGGTGACGTCGTCGTCACCGAAGACCGGCATGCCCGCCTCGGTGGGGAGTTCGGTGACCAGCGGGATCGGCGTCTCGTCCTCGACGTCTGCCGGCTCCGGGATCTGGGTTGGCGGTTGGGCGGGCACGACCGGGATGTCGTCCTGCGACGAGTCGTGCGGGAGCGGATCGGCCATCGCGGGCAGCCACACCGGTCGCAGCTCGTTGACCCGGGGCGCCGAACGGGCGAGCTGCTCGGGCATGCCGCTGGTGTCTCCGATGAAGGCGACCAGCTCGGCCGCGATCGCCGCCGCCGACGAGACGTCCGGGACGTCGCTCCCCCGCCGCCGTCGGCGCGGCACCCCGCCCCGCTGGTCCAGCTCACGCCACAGCAGGTCGAGCGGTTGAGGGACGCCGGCAGCGACCTGTCGGGGGCTGAGGAAGGCGTGGTTCTCGCGGGGCGCCGCGGGCACGATCGAGCCGGAGGGCCCGGGCCAGGTCGCGGTCAGGGCGCAGTGCAGCAGACCGCCGAGGTCCTCGATGTCGCCCTGGACGTCTCCGGGAGAGAGACCGTGCAGCGCGGCGTCGACGCACATGCCGATGATCCGGACCGCACCGAAGCGGTCGATGAGGACGTTCTCC
Organism: Nocardioides sp.; assembly: GCA_030145945.1. GTDB lineage: Bacteria > Actinomycetota > Actinomycetes > Propionibacteriales > Nocardioidaceae > Nocardioides. The sequence continues at coordinate 6,372 of JASLDK010000244.1, read as the reverse complement.
GGGTTGAGCCGCCCGTGGGTGACCCCGGCCGCATGGGCCTTGGCCAGCGCGTCGGCGACGTCGGCCACCAGCCAGGCGGCACTGCGGGGTGCGAGTGGGCCGTCGTGGGTGACCAGGATGTCGAGCGAGATCCCGGTGCCCCACTCATTGACCACAAAGCAGCGGCCGTCCTCCTGCTCGGCGTCGAGCACACGCAGGATGCGGGGGTCGAGAACGCGTGCGGACGTGCGGGCGGCCTCGACGAGGGTGTGGGCGCGCGGGTCGTCCTCGGCGATGACGTGAAGGGCGACGAAGCGTTCGAGGACGCTGTCGTGAGCGCGCCAGAACCGGCCACCGCCGGCCTCACTGAGCAGGTCGATCAGGCGATAGCGGCCGGCCAGGACATCGCCCGACCGTGTCGACGTCGCCACCTCGTGCCCCCCCCGATCGCAGTGTTGCTGTCCAGCCCTGACGTGTCCCTCGGGCCACTCCTCGGGCCACCTTAGAACAGCTCGGCCCCACACATCAGCGGCGCAGGCGCGAGGTGACCGTGTCCGCGACGGAGGTCACCTCGTCCAGGCGCAGCGGTCGGGCGAGGGCCAGCAGCAGCCCTCCCGCACCGGCAGCCACGATCGCGACCTCCACGGCCGCCCACATCCAGTTCGGGTGACCGCCGACGACGGTGTGGAGGGTGTCGTGGACGACGATGGTGAGCACGCGGGCAACCACGAAGACCACGACGCTGGCCGCGAACAGTCGCACGAGATGGCCCCGGCGGCGCCAGATCGTCCCGGGTGGCATGCCGCCCGCCCGCAGCCGGCGGACGAGCACGATGGCCGACAGCGTCGCGCCGACGGCGTACGCGCAGCCGTAGGCCAGCACCAGCACGGGCGCGGTGTCCCACGGATCGACCTGGGAGACGAACAGGATCGCGAGGCTGATGTTGGTGGCAGCGATGGCACACTGGATGAAGAAGACCGTGCGGTTGAGCTCGAGCGCATAGAACCCGCGCAGCACCAGGTAGTGCACCGTGAAGGCGACGATCGCGAACGCGAACAGGATCATCGGCGCCTCGAAGCGGTTATAGTTCCGTGCGGTCGCGCCATGGCCCCACACGACCTGGGCCAGCGGGAGCGCGATCGCGGGCATCAGCGCCGCGAACGGTACGACGACGGACAACGCCGTGCGCAGCGTGTCGCCGAGCGTGGCAGCGAGGCGGGCCATGTCCTGCGCGGCGGCGGCCGCGGAGAGCCGCGGAAGGATCGCGGTCGCCAGCGACACGGTGATGATCGAGTGCGGCACCATCACCATGAGCATCACGTTGGAGTAGATGGTGATGCCGGTGCCGTTCGGCGCACACGCGGTGCCGCTGGAGGCGAGACGGACCACGACGACGTACGCGATCTGGTTGACGATGACGAACAGCACCGTCCACACCGCCAGGCGCGCGGTCTGACCGAGACCGACACCACGGAAGTCGAAGCGCGGGCGGTAGCGGATCCCCGCCGACCGCAGGTAGGGCACCAGGATCAGCAGTTGGGCCGCGATCCCTGCTGTCGAGCCGACGCCGAGGAGCAGCTCCTGACCGGAGGTGAACCCGCCGTGCTGCTCGGCGTCCGTGGCCGGGCCGAAGCTGACCAGGTAGCCCACCAGGACCCCGATCGAGATGACGTTGTTGGCGATCGGCGCCCACATCATCGGCCCGAAGCTGCCCCGCGCGTTGAGCACCTGACCGACCAGCACGAACATGCCGTAGAAGAACACCTGCGGCAGGCAGTAGCGCGCCAACGCGATCGCCGAGTCCAGCGCTGCCTCCGAGCTGCCGCACTGGTTGCTCAGCATCAGCTGCATCACCCACGGCGCTCCCGCGACGAGCAGGACACTGACCACGCCGAGGAAGCAGATCGCCAGTGTCATCACGCGGTCGACGTACGCCGCTCCGCTGTCGGCGTCGTGGTGCATCGCCCGCACGAGCTGGGGCACCAGGACGGCGTTGAAGACGCCGCCCGCCAACAGGATGTAGAGCATGTTGGGGACGGTGTTGGCGATGGTGAAGATGTCGGCGTGGAAGCCGATGCCCAAGGATGCGGCGAGCAGGGTGGAGCGGATGAAGCCGCTGAACCGCGACACCACCGTGCCGGCGGCCATCACCGCGGTGTTGGCCAGGATCTTGCGCTGGTCGGTGTCGGCTCCCGTGTCGGCTCCGGCGGGCTCGTCGCTCACGGGGTGACCTCGTCGCCGTCCGTTGCGGGGGCGTCGTCCTCGACTGCGTCGTCCTCGGCAGCGTCATCCGGGTCGCGGAACCGGCGGAACAACCGGATCCCGATCGCGAGGAAGAGGATCCCGGCGCCGGTGCCGATGATCACCCAGATCACCGCCCCCACCTGACCCGAACGGATGGGGAGCTCGTCCTCGGCACCGATCGGTACGCCGTCCAGATCGGTGACCTGGAGCCGCACGTTGTGCACGCCGTTCCCGTGCATCACGGCGCGGACCGGGATCGATGCCCGGCTGTGGGCGGCGAGCACGATCGAGTCGGCGACCTCGATGCTGGCGGCGCTGTCGGAGCTCACCTGGATCTTGACCGTCACCGCCTGGTCGAGTCCGTTGGCGAGGGCGACGTTGAAGTTGCCCGAACTGCTCGACAGGGTCACGCCGGGCGGCGCGTCGATGGAGACCTGGCCGAGCTGGTCGTCGACCCAGGTCCGCGACCGGCCCAGCCGTGGAGCCGCGTCGGCGTCGCCCCGCATGGCGTACGACGTCCCGGCGAGTGCCTCACCGACGAGGTCCGTGCCGCCCACGGCGCCGGTGGTGCCGGTCGTCGTGATGGCATAGCCGTCGCCGAGGAGCCGCTGGAACGAGCGGCCGGCGCGAATCAGTCCGCCGGCCTGCGGGAACACGTCGGTCTCGAGCTGGTGGATCTTCTGCGTGCTGGGGTAGGTGAGCTGGTCGGTGTCGATCTGCCGGCTGGCGGCCAGATCGCTGCCTCCGGCAGCGAGGGCGTTGGCATGGGTCACGGTCGACAGGTCGACGAGGTCGATCAGCGCGGGGTCCAGTCCCGTCCAGAACTCGCGGGCACCGGCGGCGTCCACGCCCTGCGGAACGGGCAGCACGATCGGGACGGGGCGGCTCGAGCCGGATTCCTCGGCCGCGAGGACCCGGATCACCGCCTCGCTCAGCAGCCGTTGCCGCAGGGCGACCGGCGCGAGCGCGTCGTCCGGCCCGGGCCCGCCCTTGGCAGTGGGGGTGGCGGTCACGACCACCGGTCGCTTGTCGACGAGTCCGCCGATCGGAGGACCGTTGGGGAAGTCGGCCTCGGCGAACTCCTGCTCGCCGAGCAGGATGGTCGTGTCGTCGTCGACCCTGGAGATCGCAGCCGCATCGAGATAGCCGTTGGGAGCCATCACCGCCGGGGTGCCGGTGATCCCCCAGGCGTCCAGCGTCGGCGTCGCCTGCTGACGTGCAGCCGCGTAGATGCTGGGCAGCGAGTGCGCCGCGGCCGCCAGGTCCGGATCGCCGTACGGCAGGAGCGCCACGTCGTTGTGGCTCAACGCGCCCTGCGCCTGCCCCAGCCAGGACTGGGCACTGCGGACCAGGGGGTCGTCGGCGGCGAGCGTCGGCGATCCGGGAGCGTCGCCGAGCGTCGTCCCCCCGTCGGGCGAGCTGTCGTCGGTCGGGACGTCGTCGCTCTCGTCAGCCCCCGCCGTCGGGCTCTCGCCCGCGTCCGGTTCCGGCAGCGGAACGATCGGAGCCACCGCACGGGTCGGGTTGCCGGCCGCCAGCTGACTGACGGCGTCGGGGACGGCTGGATCGACCAGCCAGGTCACCGGTGCCGTGCCGCTCGCCGTCCCGAACGCCAGCGGCCCACCCAACGTGCCCTGCGGGGAGAGATAGGACTCCCACCGCTCCGTGCGGCCGAGCTCGCCGGCCGCCGAGTGCGCCACCCGCCCGCGCAGGGGTACGACGACAGCGGTCTGCACCCGGGTGGAGTCGGCGGGTGCGACGTACGGGAGGAAGGTGCGGGCGCGCCCGTCGGCGAGCTGGTCGCGTCCCTGGGCGTTCTCGCCGAGCGCGTGGACGCCGAACCAGTAGACCCCGGTGGTCGGGTTGGCGAAGACGCCGCGCAGCACCTTCTGCGGGATCCTGATCGCATAGTCGGCGGTCTCGCCGGGTCCCAGGGTCGCGATCTGCATGCTGACGTCAGGGTGATGGGTGTCGCGGACACCGACCTGCGACTCGGGATCGGTCGCGACCGCGTCCTTGAGCTCGTCCTCGGTGGTCATCCCCGGCGGGCAACCGACGCAGCCGGGTCCGGCGCCGAACATCGGGTAGAGGTTGATCCGGTCCCAGGCCTCGAGGTCCACGTTGGTCACGGTCCCCCGCACGACCAGCGGTCCCTTGCGGGGCAGGAGACCGGGGGTGAGGGCGTCGATGGTGATCTCGAGCGGGGCGTCGTACTCCGTCGACCTGACGCCGGGCTTCGCTCGGCGTTTCCCGGAGCGCGACACCGGGGCGGGCCGGGCGCTGCTGCTGTCGTCGACGCCGTGGTCCGTGCTCCGGTCCGCGTGGGCGCTCGGCACGGGCAGCGCGAGCGTGCCGAGCCCGAGCAGGAGTGAGGTCGCCAAACCCGCGACGAGGCGAGGGGGACGGCGAACCACGGTCTGAGGGTAGTAGGGGGTCGGGCGGCGCTGGACCTAGACTCTCCGCCCGTGACCGACACGCCCGACTCCCCTGCACCGCTGCGGCTGGTCGACGTCCAGGCTGCGGTCACCGCCGAGCTGGACCGGATCGCCCCGGTCATCGACGAACTCGGCGCGCTCTTCGCCGAGGCCGGCCACGAGCTCGCCCTCGTCGGCGGACCGGTGCGCGACGCCATGCTCGGTCGCCGCTCCAACGACCTCGACCTCACCACCTCGGCCCGTCCCGAGCAGACCGACAAGATCCTCAAGGCCTGGGGCGACGCCTGGTGGGACATGGGTCGCGACTTCGGCACCATCGGCTGCCGCAAGGGCGAGTGGGTCGTCGAGGTGACGACGTACCGCTCCGAGGCCTATGACCGGGACTCCCGCAAGCCCGAGGTGCAGTACGGCGACAGCCTCGCCGGTGACCTCGGCCGCCGCGACTTCACGGTCAATGCGATGGCGGTGCGACTTCCCGGGCGCGAGATCGAGGATCCGTACGGCGGCGTGATGGACCTGGCACACCGGGTGCTGCGGACGCCCGGGACCGCCGAGCAGTCGTTCTCCGACGACCCGCTGCGGATGATGCGGGCCGCTCGTTTCGCCGCCCAGCTCGGGTTCGCGGTGGCGCCCGACGTGGTGGCGGCGATGACGGAGATGGCCGAGCGGATCGAGATCATCTCCGCCGAGCGGGTCCGCGACGAGCTCGTCAAGACGATCTGCGCGCCGCACCCCCGGCTCGGTCTGGAGCTGCTCGTCGAGACCGGCCTCGCCGACCGGGTGCTGCCGGAGCTGCCCGCGCTCAAGCTGGAGCGCGACGAGCATCACCGGCACAAGGACGTCTACGACCACACCCTGACCGTGCTGGAGCAGGCGATCGACCTCGAGCCGCGGCTCGCCGAGCGCGCCGGCATCGCGGTGGGACCCGACTTCGTGTCCCGCTTCGCCGCCCTGATGCACGACGTCGGGAAGCCGAAGACCCGCCGCTTCGTCGACGACGGCACCGTCACCTTCCACCACCACGACGTGGTGGGCGCCAAGATCACCCGCAAGCGGATGAAGGCGCTGAAGTTCAGCAACGACCAGATCGACGCCGTCGGCGACCTCGTCGAGCTGCACCTGCGCTTCCACGGCTACGGCTCCGGTGAGTGGACCGACTCCGCCGTACGCCGCTACGTCCGCGATGCCGGTGACCAGCTCGAGCGTCTCCACGTCCTGACCCGCGCCGACTGCACGACCCGCAACAAGAAGAAGGCCGACCGCCTCCGGCGTACCTATGACGACCTGGAGGCCCGCATCGACCGGCTCTCCGCCGAGGAGGAGCTGGCCTCGATCCGGCCCGACCTCGACGGCAACCAGATCATGGCGATCCTCGGTGTCGGCCCCGGCCGCGAGGTCGGCGAGGCCTACAAGTTCCTCCTCGAGCTGCGTCTCGACAACGGTCCGATGGATGAGTCCTCTGCGACCGCCGCGCTCAAGGACTGGTGGGCCGCCCGCCCCTGACCGCCGAGTCGTGAGTTGTGACGGCCGAATCGTGACTTGTGACGCGCGAGTGGTGAGTTGTGACGGCCGAGTCGCCACTTCGGGCCGTCTTTGGTCCGGCGGACCGAATCCGGCGCCCGAGTCGTGGGGTGGAACACATACCGCCGGTCTGCTACTTGCGGGTAGCGTTCCGCGCATCCGTCTGCTCCCAGGAAGGCAACGCCATGGCTGA
>JASLDK010000069.1 GCA_030145945.1 Nocardioides sp. | reverse complement strand
CGCCGACCACCTGACCGTCTATCAGCGCACGCCGATCTATGTGAGCCCCAAGTTGGACGGCCCCGTGCCCGGCGTCGTACGAGGCGCCTTCGCCAAGGTCCCGCTGACACAGCGCGCTGCCCGGCTGGCCGGGACGTCGTTGCTCGAGGTCATGATGGTGGCCGGAGTCCTGCACTTCCGCGACCTGCCGTGGGCCAATGCGGCAGGCAAGAAGGTCTGCGAGGCCCACCTCAAGCGACAGGTCAAGAACCCGGAGCTGCGGGCGAAACTCACCCCGGACTACGACTTCGGTTGCAAGCGGCCGACCTTCTCCAACTCCTACTACCCGACCTTCACGAAACCCCACGTCGACCTGGAGACGACGAGCATCGACCACGTCGACGCCGACGGCATCGTGACCGCCGACGGCAACCGCGTCGACCTCGACGTCCTCGTGCTCGCGACCGGCTTCAACCTGTGGGACGTGAACTTCCCGGCGATCCGCATCGTCGGTCGTGAAGAGCGTGATCTGGGTGCCTGGTGGCGGGAGAACCGGTTCTGCGCCTACGAGGGCATCACCGTCCCGAAGTTCCCCAACTTCTTCTCCCTCAACAGTCCCTACTCCTACTCGGGCCTGTCCTACTTCACGACCATCGAGACGCAGATGGCCCACCTGGGCAGGGTGTTGAGCACGATGCGCGCACGCAATGCCAATGTCGTCGAGGTCACCGAGCAGGCCAACGAGGAGTTCCTCGACCGGATGACGGGCCTGCTCGACAACTCGGTCTTCAACGCCGGCAGTTGTGCGAGCGCGCGCAGCTACTACTTCAACCAGCACGGGGAGGCGGTGCTGTTGCGCCCGACGTCGACGTTGAGCGCCGCGCGCGAGGCCACCCGCTTCCCCCTGGAGGACTACGTCTTCGCGCGGTCCCAGGTGGCCCGGGTGTCTGCGTCGACCTAGTCCCCGGCGCGAAGGTCACCTGTCAGCCCTCTCTCAGGATTGCGCGCTTTGATGGGCGCATCGGCCGCGTCACCACGCGACCCGAGACTTGGGAGACACACATGGCGCTCACCGGATCGTTCTTCCTCGACGGCATCATCGCGCTGACCATCGCAGCGTTCGTGGCGGTGATCTGGCTGTGGCCTCGACTCACCAGGGGTACGCCGCTGCACGTCGCCGGACGAGCCGGCGCACTCGTCGTGGTCAATCTGCTGGTGCTCCTGACGGCAGCGACCCAGATGAACGCGGCGTACCTCTTCTTCGCCAACTGGACCGATCTGCGCGGCGCGATCACCGGCACGGTCACCCAGACCACACAGCATCGTGGCGGGGCCGATCAGGCGGCGGCCGGGGTCGCCGTCAAGGGACCCGTCGAACCGGTCGTGGATGCTCCTGCCGCTCTGCCAGCCGACCCGTCGGGACTGACCAACTACGTCGTCCACGGCGCCGCGAGCGGTCTCACCGGCAATGTCCTGGTCCAACTGCCGGCGGGCTACGCCACCGCACCGGCGACCAAGCGCTACCCCGTGTTGGAGGCCTTCCACGGATATCCCAGCGAGCCGTCAGCGTGGGTCGACGTCTTCCACCTGCCCCAGATGGTCGCCCAGGCCGCGGCAGCCCATCAGCTGCAGGCGCCCATCGTGGTCATGCCGCAGATCGAGTTCCCCAGCGGCGTGGACACCGAGGGCGTCAACGGCGGGCCCGGCCAACCGCTGATCGAGACCTGGCTGACGCAGGACGTGCCGGCCTGGCTGGGGCAGCACTTCCGGGTGGTTGCGAACCGGGATGCGTGGGCGAGCGTCGGCTATTCGGCGGGAGGCTTCGATGCCGCAATGGCGACGGTGCTGCACCCGGCGCAGTACGGCGCGGGGATCGTGCTGGGTGGCTACTTCCACCCCGAGTTCGGCCCCTTCTACGAGCCGTTCACCCCCACCAGTGCGGCCGCTCGCCGCTACGACCTCGTCCGGGCCGTGCGTGACCAGCACCCGCCGGTGTCGCTGTGGCTGGAGACCTCCCACGCCGACCCGGTCAGCTATCAGTCCAGCGCGCAGTTCCTGCGAGCCACCTCCGCACCGACCTCCGTGCAGGCGGTGATCCTGCAGAACGCGGGCCACCGGGTGTCGGTGTGGATCAACCTGCTGCCGCAGTCCCTGCGGTGGTTGGGTCAGAATGTGGCGGGTTTCCATCCGTGACGGTGCCCGCCGCCAGCAGTGCCTGCGCGATGACCTCGTGACCCGCGGCATTGGGGTGGTCGCCGTCGTCGGCGAGCAGATGCGTCGGATCCGGGCCGGCACTGCGGAAGGCAGCTGCGAGGTCGACGTAGCGTGCGCCGACCTCCTCGGTCACGCTCCGGATCACCTCGTTGGCACGATCCGTCAGCACCCGGGACGCAGCAAGACCGTCCGGTCCGTAGTCGTCGCGCGCGACATCGCCGTCCTCGAACACGTTCCAGTAGCCCGTGACCAGCACCGTCGTGGGCTGCTCACCTCGCAGCCCACGGATGGTCTGCAGGATGGCGGTGAGTCGCTCACGCAGGGTGGCGAGCTCGTCGCCGACACAGTGGGTGTCGTCAGGCGAGCAGGTCCCGCCGACGATGTCGTCGAGCCGGTCACCGAAGTCGTTGGCACCCGTCGTGACCAGCACGATGTCGGCACGCTGCACAGCCGCCTGCAGGTCCTCGGTGTCGAAGTCGGCCAACAGGTCGGCCGTGTCGCTCCCGCCGACCGCACGATTGTCGACGGTGACCCGGGTCTGTGTAGCAGCACCGAGCAGCTCGCCGTACCGCACCGGGAAGGGGTCGCAACCGCACGCATTGCCCGCCGGAACCGAGTCCCCGAGGGCGACGACGTAGGGACCAGGTCGCGCCGACGGCCCTGTGGCACCGACCTGGATGGGCTCCGGACCACGGACCCTCACCAACACTCCGCATCCGACGATCATCAGCACCACTGCGACCAGGGACCGTCGGATCAGCACCCGTCGCGGCCGGTCAGCCACCCGTTGCATTGGGGTTCCGCCACGCTCGCTCGAACGGCAGTCGCCACGCATAGGGCGCGATCAGCTGGTGGATCTGGTTGGGGCCCCAGCTGCCCTGGCGGTAGGGCCGTACGATCGGCGGGTTGTTCAGCAGGGGCTCGGAGACCTCCCACAGTCGCTCGATGCCCTCGGCCGAGGTGAAGAGCGTCTGGTCGCCGCGCGCGGCGTCGTAGATGAGCCGCTCGTAGGCCTCCAGCACCGAACCGGCCCAGGTGGTGTCACCCATGGCGAACTGCATGGAGAGCTTGTCGAGCTTCATGCCGGGGCCCGGTCGTTTGCCATAGAAGGACAGCGACATCTTCGCCTTGTCGGCGAGGTCGAAGGTCAGGTGGTCGGGACCGTTGTCGCCGACGCCCGAGTTCTTCGGGAACATCGACTTCGGCGGTTCCTTGAAGGCGATCGAGATGATCCGGGCGCCCTCCGCGAGGCGCTTGCCGGTGCGCAGATAGAACGGCACGCCGGCCCAACGCCAGTTGTCGATGTAGCACTTGAGGGCGATGAAGGTCTCGGTCTCCGAGTCCTTGGCGACACCCTCGATGTCGCGATAGCCCTGGTACTGGCCTCGTACGACGTCGGCCGGGTCGATCGGGAGCATCGACCGGAAGACCTTGTTCTTCTCCTCGTTGATCGCGTGCGGCGTCAACTCGGTCGGCGGCTCCAACGCAATGAAGGCGAGCACCTGGAACAGGTGGGTGACCACCATGTCCTTGTAGGCGCCGGTGGATTCGTAGAAGTTGGCGCGCTGCTCGAGGCCCAGCTCCTCGGGTACGTCGATCTGGATGTGGTCGATGTTGTTGCGATGCCAGATCGGCTCGAAGAGCCCGTTGCCGAACCGGAAGGCGAGGATGTTCTGCGCGGCCTCCTTCCCGAGGAAGTGGTCGATGCGATAGATCTGCGACTCGTCGAAGGTCTGGTGCAGCTCTGCGTTGAGTGCCTTGGCCGACGCCAGGTCGGTGCCGAACGGCTTCTCCATGATGATCCGGCTGCCCTCGGCGAGGTTCGCCTCGTCCAGTGTCTTCACCACCGAGAGCGCTGCCTTCGGCGGAACGCTGAGGTAGTGCAGACGCACCCGGTCGCCCGTCAGTGCCGCTTCCGCCTTCTCCACGGCCGCCCGCAGCCCGGACGGTCCCTCGGCCCCGGGCGCCCAGTGCAGCACCTTGGAGAATTCCGGCCATGCGGCCATGTCGCCGTCGTCGCCGGAGAACTCCGTGACCGCTTCGTGCACGAACTGCACGAACGACTCGGTCGTGTGGTCGTCGAGGCTGGTCCCGACGATCTGCAACTGGGGCAGCAGCCCCGTCTCGAAGAGATGAAGCATGCCGGGCAGCAGCTTGCGGCGGGCGAGGTCGCCTGTCGCCCCGAACAACACCACGGTGACGGGCTTCTGTGCCTTGTCTGCCAAGTCGTCCACGGATCCCACAGTAGCCAGTCCGGCTGAAAGGACTCTGGGAAAAGTCAGGTGAGCCGGGAGCGCAGTCCGTCCAGGAGCAGCGCCAGCCCGAGCGCGAAGTCGGCAGGGTCGGCGTCCTCGGCCGCGTGCGAGAGCACGAACCGGACCAGGGTGCGCGCGCCGACCCTGGCGAGGTCGTCGTCGGCACCCGCTCGCTCCAGTGCAGACCGCAGGGGCCTCTCCAACGACTCAGCGTCAGCACGGTTGACCTGGGCGATCAGGGCTGCACCGTCGCGGTGCCGAGCCATCGCATCGCGCAGACCGAGGCAGAGCAGGTGCACCTCGGCGTCCCACGCCATGATCTCGGCGGGTCGCCGGCCACGACGCAGGATCTCGTCGGCCATCGCTGCCAGCAGCGCGTCCTTGTTGGTGAAGTGGTGGTAGAGGGCGCCGGGCTGGACCCCCAGATCACCGGCGAGGCGCCGCATCGAGAGCGCGTCGAGGCCGTGGGCATCGAGGACGTCGATCGCGCGCGCGACCACGTCGTCCCTGCGATAGCGCATCCGTATCCCCCCTCTCGTTGACCCTTCCGCGAGCCACACCTTAACCTGAACACCGTTCAACTGCCACGCCCGAAGACTTCCGGATCGAGAGTGATTCCCCCGATGAACCGCCGTACCCCCACCACCGATGTCGCCCTGATCGCGGGCTTCGCCGCGCTCATCGCCGTGTGCGCGATCCTGCCCGACATCAAGACCGGGATCGGCGTGCCGTACTCCCTGCAGACCTTCGGGGTGCTCCTCGCCGGAGCCGTCCTGGGCCCGCTGCGCGGGTTCCTGTGCGTGACCCTCTACCTCGTCGCCGGCCTGGTGCTGCCGATCTACTCCGGCGGGGCTTCCGGCATCTCGCACTACAGCGGGGTCACCGCCGGCTACCTCGTCGCCTTCCCGATCGCCGCGACACTGTGCGGATTCCTCGTGTATCGCAACCGCCACAACGTCACCCAGTTCGCCTTCGTCTTCACCTGCGGCCTGCTCAGCAGCTTCCTCGTCGTGCACACTCTCGGCCCGCTCAACCTGGCCTGGCGCGCGGACCTCAGCCTCAAGGAGGCGTTCAGCTTCGACGCCGCCTACTTCCCCGGTGACATCGCCAAGAACGTCGTGATGGCACTGGTCGCCACCGCTGTGCACCGCGCGTTCCCGGACCTCGCTGCACGTCGGGCCGCGAAGACCGCGGACGCCCCGGTGGCACAGGCGGCGTGAGCCGGATCGAGCTCGACCGCGTCGTCGTCCGTGCGGCGACGCCGGGCGGGCCTGCGCCCGAGGTGACGGTCCTGCAGGAGACCACGCTCGACCTGGTCGAACAGCGGATCGCGCTGATCGGGCCCAACGGTTCGGGGAAGTCGACACTGGCCCGGCTGGTCAACGGCCTGGTCGAGGCCACGTCGGGGCAGGTCGTCGTCGACGGACTGGACGTCGCCAGGAAGGGCAGAGAGGTACGCCGACGGGTCGGCTTCGTGTTCACCGATCCGAGTGCACAACTGGTGATGCCAACGGTGGTCGAGGACGTCGCGCTCTCGCTGCGTCACCAGGTCCGCGGTCGCGAGCAGCGCACCGACACGGCTCGCACCGTGCTGTCGTCGTACGGCCTCGACCACCTGGCCGATCGCAGCGTGCACACCCTCTCGGGCGGGCAGCGCCAACTCCTCGCCCTCGCGGGGGTGCTGGCCACCGACCCGGCGATCCTGGTTGCCGACGAGCCGACCACCCTGCTCGATCTCCGCAACGCACGAATGATCGGCGACCTGCTCCTCGGGCTCCCCCAGCAACTGGTCCTGGCCACGCACGACCTGGACCTCGCACGGCGCTGCGACCGGGCACTGCTGGTCGAGGGCGGTGCCGTCGTCGCCGACGGTCCTCCTGCCGAGATCGTCGCGACCTATCGCGCGAGCGTCGGGTAGGCATCGATGACCGCCAGCCCGATCGGCGACTACCAACCCGGTACGTCGCTCTTCCACCGACTGCCGGTCGGCGCGAAGTTGTTCGGCCTGCTCGTCCTGAGCATCGTCGCGGTCGCCTTCCGGGGCGTCGCGACGACCGCGGGCCTGCTGCTCCTGGCGGTCCTGTGCTGCACCGTGGCGCGTGTCCGACTTGCCCGGGCGATGCGCGCGCTGCGCGGCGTGCTGATCGCGATGGCCCTGCTGGCGGCGTACCAGACCTGGCAGCGAGGTGGCGAGCACGCCTTCGTCGTGGTCGGCGCGCTGATCGCGCTCCTGCTCCTCGCCACCGTCTTCACCACGACGACCTCGGTCGAGCTGATGGTCGATGCGATCACCCGTTGGCTCGAACCGTTGCGGCCCTTCGGCGTCAATCCCGAACTGGTCGCCCTCGCGTTCTCGCTGATGATCCGGGGCATCCCGCTGACCCTCACGATCGCCGCGGAGACCCGGGACGCGGCGCGGGCGCGAGGCCTGGAGCGCAATCCGCGGGCCTATCTGACGCCTCTGGTGATCCGGGTCGTCGCCCATGCCCGGGCCACCGGGGACGCGCTGCATGCGCGCGGTCTCGGCGACGACTGACGTCCGGACGTGAGGGTTCCCCGTTCCGCCGATCGACGCTATCCTAAGCCACCTGAACACTGTTCAGTTCCTTGATCCGAACCGCACGAGGAGCACCATGACCATCACGACGACCGCCGTGGACTTCGACGAGCTGGCCACCCGCATCCTCGGCGGCGGGCAGGCGAGCGAGGCCGATGCTCTCGCCGTCCTCCAGGCGCCCGACAGCGACCTGATGTTCCTTGTCGCCGCCGCGGGCCGACTGCGCCGCGAGCACTTCGGGAACACCGTCAAGGTCAACTACCTGGTCAACCTCAAGTCGGGGCTGTGCCCGGAGAACTGCAACTACTGCTCCCAGGCGATGGGCTCCGAGGCACCGATCCTCAAGTACTCCTGGCTCTCCAAGGAGGAGACCCTCAAGCAGGCCGGAGCCGGGCTGCGTGGCGGCGCGACCCGCGTCTGCATGGTCTCCTCGGGCCGCGGACCCTCCGAGCGCGACATCGACAAGGTCGTCGAGATGACCGAGGCCCTCAAGGACGAGTACGACGGCGTCGAGGTGTGCGCCTGTCTCGGACTGCTCAAGGACGGGCAGGCCGCCCGACTCAAGGCGGCGGGCGTCGACGCCTACAACCACAACATCAACACCGCCGAGTCCCACCACGACAACATCGTCCAGACGCACACCTACGACGACCGCGTGGACACCATCGGCAAGGCCAAGGACGCCGGGCTGTCGCCCTGCTCGGGCCTGATCGCCGGGCTCGGCGAGACCGACGAGCAACTCGTCGAGGCCCTCTTCGCGCTCAAGGCGCTGGACACCGACTCGATCCCGGTCAACTTCCTGATGCCGTTCGACGGGACGCCGTACCAGAACACCTGGGAACTCTCCCCCACCCGCTGCGTGAAGATCCTGACCATGGCGCGCTTCGTGTGCCCGGACAAGGAGATCCGGATCGCCGGCGGACGGGAGATGCACCTGCGGACCCTGCAGGCGACCGCACTGCACGTGGCCAACTCGATCTTCCTCGGCGACTACCTCACCTCCGAGGGACAGGACGCGCTCGCCGACCTGCACATGCTGCGCGACAACGGGTTCACCATCCTCGGCATGGACGCCAGCGCCTTCGATGAGCTGATCACGGCCCACGAGGCGGGCGTCACCCATCGAGCGCACGCCATGCCCTCAGGGACCCCGTGCGGCTCCTCTGCATCATCTGGTGGCTCCGGCTGTGGCGACGGCTGCGGGGGCTGCTCAGTGGCCTCCTCCACCACGGACAGGGACGACCACAAGCCGGTCATCCGCGCCCGGGGAGCCGGGACCGAAGTTGATGCCAACGCCTGACCCCGCCGGGCTGCTCGCGTTCGACCGCGAGCACCTGTGGCATCCCTACACGTCGATGACCGAGCCGGCCCCGGTCCGACTGGTGACCTCGGCGCGCGGCTGTGAGTTGGAGGTCGAGGGAACCTGGGTGGTCGACGGCATGGCGTCGTGGTGGTCGGCAATCCACGGCTATCGCCACCCGGTGCTCGATGCGGCTGTCGCCGAGCAGGTGGGCCGGTTCAGCCACGTCATGTTCGGTGGCCTCACCCACCAGCCTGCCGTCGAACTCGGCCGACGGCTGGTCGAGATCACGCCGGCACCACTGGAGCGCGTGTTCCTCGCCGACTCGGGCTCCGTCGCTGTCGAGGTCGCTCTCAAGATGGTGCTGCAGCATCAACGGGGTCTGGGACGCTCCGAGCGGACGCGCATGCTGACCGTCCGCGGGGGCTATCACGGCGACACCTTCCACCCGATGAGCGTCACCGATCCCGACGGTGGGATGCACGCGATCTGGCGGGGTGTGCTTCCGCAGCAGGTGTTCGCGCCTCAGCCGCCAGCACGGGATGCCGGCATCGGATACATCGAGACCTGGTCCGACCACGTGCGTCACTTGGCTGCCCGCCACGCGCACGAACTGGCTGGCATCGTCATTGAACCCCTCCTGCAGGGCGCGGGCGGCATGTGGCCATACCCGGTGGAGTGCCTGCGCGTCTTGCGCGAGATCGCCGACGAACACGGTCTGCTGCTGGTCTTCGACGAGATCGCGACCGGCTTCGGTCGCACCGGTCACCTGTTCGCCAGCGACCTGGTGACACCCGACGTCCTCTGCCTGGGCAAGG
>JASLDK010000424.1 GCA_030145945.1 Nocardioides sp. | reverse complement strand
CTGGTCGGCAGCCAGCACCGTTCCGACGTTGGAGGACTTGGCGATGATGCCGGCGAGGGTGAGTTTGAGGGTGTCGTGGTTCCAGTAGTCGCCGATCGGCCGGTCCTGGCGGTAGAGCCGCCCCGGGACCTTGAACCGCTGCTCCTTGAAACCGAGGCCGGCGTCGACCAGCGAACTGATCGTGAGCACCTTCTCGACCGATCCGGGCTCGTAGACGTCGGTGACTGCCGAGGAGTTGTAGAGCTTCTTCTTGTACTTCGTCGGGTCCGAGACGTCGTACGTCGGATAGTCCGCGAGTGCGAGGAACTGACCCGTCTTGGTGTCCTGCACGATCGCGATGCCCGAGTCGCCGCCCGCCTTGACGACGGTCTGCTGGAGCACTCGCTGGGTGTAGTACTGCAGGTCGCGGTCGATGGTGAGCTTGAGGTTCTTGCCGTCGACAGCCGGGGTGACGGTGCTGTCACCGAGGGGGATCCGATTGCCAGCCCCCAGCGAATAGCGCGCCTCGCCGTCCTTGCCCGACAGGTAGGTGTTGAACGAGTCCTCGAGACCGGCGAGGCCGACCACGGCGGCCTTGTCGCCCGCCTTGCCGTTCTCACCGAGGAATCCGATCAGGTTCGCAGCGATCGTGCCATTGGGATAGGTGCGCAGCGGGTCGCGCTCGGTGCTCAGGCCGGAGAAGGGACGGTCCTTGTCGTCCTTGAACTGCTCGCGGATGTCCGCGACGACCTGCTCGGCCTTGCTCGCCGGAACCCGCCGGGCGATGTACTGGAACTGGTTGGGCATCCGCAGCTTGCGCAGCGTCTCGAAGTAGTCGATGCCGAGCCTCTCCGACAGGATCGTCGCGAGCTGGGGGGCGTACTTCTTGGCGACCTTGGGGTTCGCGACGATCATCCGACCATCGACCGTGTCAGCCATCGGGTTTCCGTTGCGGTCGACGATCTCACCACGGGTGGCCGGAAGTGCAATGTCCTCCTGCCCCTCCGCCGCCGCCATCTGGGCGTAGGAACCCGGATCGACGCCCTGGAGCTGCACCAGCCGGGCCGCGAACAGCGACAGCAGCATCGCGATCAGCACGAAGCCGACCTTCATGCGCAACTGCGGCGACCCGCGCCGGGCCTCGGTCTTCGCGGGCGGCCTGCGGCGCAGTCGGTTGTGGTGGGGGCGGTTCACGCTGTCGTCCAGGTCCTCGTCCGGGGTCGTCGGCGATGGTGCGGTGCGGACACCAAACTACGGCGAACGATCAACGAACCACGGCGGGCGCGCCGTCGGCGGGCGGGGCCTTCACCTTGACCTTCACCGGGGTCGGGTCGAGGACGCCCGGACGGGTCGGAGCCGGCTGCTGGATCGGGAGCCGGTCGGTGCGCGAGGCAGGTTGGGGGTCACCGCTGATCTTGCCCGTGGCGAGGTTGAGCACTCCGGCCGCCGTAGTGGGCAGCACCATGCCGAGCTTCTCGGCGGCCGCGGCCACGTGCGCCGGTTCGTTGAGGCCCCTTAGCTCCATCTGCAGGGCCTCCTGCTGGGCCCCGAGATCGGTGGCCTGCTTCTGCAGTGCCGTCTCACGGAAGGACGCCTGCTGCATGGAGGTGTTGAACATCAACAGGCCGATCACACCGCCGAGCAGGATGATGCTGACGAAGGTCACGAACGGTACGCGGGCGGCCCGCGTCCGGCGACGGGGTACGACGCTGAGCCGGGCGCGCTCGAGAGCGGCCTGCGCCACTCGTGGAGCAACATTGGGGAGCCGGTTGCGCAGGGGTGAGGTGGACGACATCAGACGGCTCCCTTGCCTGTGGATGTTGTGTTCGGGCGATTCCTGCGCGTGCGTTCGACGGCGCGCAGCCGGACGGAGGCTGCGCGCGGGTTCTGCTCGATCTCGTGCTCGTCGGCCTGTTCGGCGCCTCGGGTGACCAGGCGGTACGCCGGCTCGGAGCCCTCAGGCACGAACGGGAGGTCGTCGGGGACGGTGGAGCGGGTGGCGTCCGCGAAGGCTCGTTTGACCAACCGGTCCTCGAGCGAGTGGTAGGACTCCACGACGACCCGGCCGCCCACTCCGATGGCGTCCACCGCGGCCGGGATCGCCCGCCGCAGCACGGCCAACTCGTCGTTGACCTCCATCCGCAACGCCTGGAAGGTCCGCTTCGCGGGGTGTCCCCCGGTCCGGCGCGCCGGTGCGGGGATGACGTCGTAGAGCAGGGCGACGAGACGTCCGGAGTTGGTGAACGGCTCACTCGCCCGCTCACGAACCACGGCATCCGCGATCCGTCGCGCCATCCGCTCCTCGCCATACTCCTTGAGGACGCGGGCCAGGTCGGGGGCGCTGTAGGTGTTGAGGACGTCGGCGGCGGTGGGACCACTGCTGCCCATCCGCATGTCGAGGGGCGCGTCGACGGCATAGGCGAAGCCGCGCTCGGGCAGGTCCAACTGCATCGACGACACACCGAGGTCGAAGAGAAAAGCCGCGACCTCAGGCAGTCCGAGATCGTCGAGGACGTCGGGAATCTCGTCGTAGACCGCGTGGACACCCTGGAAGCGATCGCCGTACGCCGCCAGTCGCTGGCGACTCATGGCGAGCGCCTGTGGGTCGCGGTCGATGCCGATCACGCGGGCGCCGGGGCAACGTTCCAGGACGGCTTCGCTGTGGCCGCCGAGACCGAGCGTGCAGTCGACGAGAACGGGCCGCTCGTCGACGGTGTCCCCGGGCGGTGGTTCGAGGGCGGGGGCCAGCAGCGCGACGACGCGGTCCAGGAGGACCGGCACGTGACGTGCGTTGCTCACTTCGACTCCTCGACCCTGGAGTTGGTCCTGACCGAACCGTTGGCTGTGGTGCTGGAAATGGGTGCGGACCCGCAGGGCCAGGGCTCGGCCCGCTCCCGTCCCGGTTGTTCGGGGTGCCGTCTGGTGCCGGGGAAGTGCCCCAGATGGCGGGGGTTCCGACTCAGGTCGCCTGTCACCGGGGAAGGTGCGACAGGAGACGCCGGAACGTCGGGAGGCGGGAGCGGGCTGAGACCTCGTCCTGCGGATCCGCTGTTGTCTTGTCAGTCCTGCATGACGGCCACAGGGCCGTCGGCGGTGTGTCAGTCGTCGTCCTCGTCGAGGTCGGCGAACTCCTCCAGCGCCTCGAGCTGGAACTCGCGCCAAGCGGTCGGGTTCCAGATCTCCAAGCGGTCCCGGACCCCGATCACGACGACGTCGCGCTCGAGGCCGGCGTACTCACGAAGGTGGGCGGGGATGCCGATCCGCCCCTGCTTGTCCGGGGTGCTCTCGTCGCCGCCGGCGAAGAGAACCCGGGCGTAGCGCCGGGCGGCGCGGTTGGTCATCGGCTTCGCGGCTGCCCGCTCGGCTTCTTCGGCGAAGACATCGGTCGGCCAGACGACGAGGCACTTGTCCTGTCCCTGTGTGACCACGAGGCCCTCCGCCAGTCGATCCCTGAACTTCGCCGGGAGGAAGAGGCGGCCCTTGTCGTCGAGCTTCGGGGTGTGCGTGCCCATGAAGAGCATCGCGAACCCCCCGCCGTCGACGTGGACCATCTTCCTCCACTTTCCCCCACAGTACTCCACTTTTCCCCACCGTCAACCACCGATGCACCACCGAATCCGCGATTTCGCCCCCGTGCGCTCTCCACCTGGTCCGAAAAACCGCAGGTCAGGGCGTTCTTCACGCTCGGGGGCCCGGGTGGAGCGCAGTGGAGGAGAACTGGAGGAAGGTGGCCACAACGGCAGCGCAAGTGAGCAGTCGGAGGACGCGCCGCCCACGCGGGCCGTAGGGTTGGCGCACTCGCTGCCTGGGTCAGCGTGGGGAGAGAGGGAGAGCGCCGTGGACTCGGCCAACATCGGATCGGCCAGCGGGTCGTCCAGCAACGACGTGGAGACCGTCGCCCGCGTGGCGAGCCGGATCCAGGCCAACGTCGAGAAGGTCATCGAGGGCAAGGGCGAGGTGGTCGCGGCCGCGATCGTCGTCCTGCTCGCCGAGGGTCACCTGCTCCTCGAGGACGTCCCCGGCGTCGGCAAGACCATGCTCAGCAAGGCGCTCGCCCGCAGCATCGACTCCACGGTGCGACGCATCCAGTTCACCCCGGACCTCCTGCCGTCCGACATCACCGGCGTGTCCGTCTACAACCAGTCCACGCGCGAGTTCGAGTTCCGCCCCGGCGGCGTCTTCGCCAACGTGGTCATCGGTGACGAGATCAACCGGGCCTCGCCCAAGACCCAGTCCGCACTGTTGGAGTGCATGGCCGAGCGACAGGTGAGCGTCGACAACGTCACCTACCACCTCGAGACGCCGTTCATGGTGATCGCGACCCAGAACCCCGTCGAGATGGAGGGGACCTATCCCCTGCCCGAGGCCCAGCGCGACCGCTTCCTGGCCCGGGTGTCCATTGGCTATCCGGTGCCCGCGGCCGAGATCGCGATGCTCGCCAACCACGGCGGCGCCAATCCGCTCGATGACCTCGAGGCGGTGACCGACAGCGCCGAGATCCGCAAGCTGTGCGGGATCGTCAGCCAGGTCCACGTCTCCGACGCCGTCCATCGGTACGCCGTCGCGCTGACGGCGGCGACGCGCGAGAGCCCGGAGCTGGTGCTCGGCGCCTCCCCGCGAGCCACCCTCCACCTGGTACGGGCGGCGAAGGCCCGTGCCGCGCTGGCTCGGCGCGACTACGTCCTGCCCGACGACGTACGCGCCCTCGTGCAGCCGGTGCTCGCCCACCGTTTCCTGACAGTCGACGAGGTCGCCGTCGGCGGCGGGACGGCCGCCACCATCCTCGACCAGATCGCCGCCCAGGTCCCGGTGCCCGAGCCGACCTCCTGACCCGCTCGCCCTCACTGATGCGCCGGATCCTCGCCCCCCTCTCCTTCCTGACCCTGCGTGGGCGCGCCTTTCTCGCCGCCGGAGGGACCGCCGTGGTGTGCGCGATCGCGTTCGGTCAGCCTGCACTGACCCGGGTCGGCATCCTGGTGCTGACGCTGCCGCTTCTCGCGAGCATCGTGATAGCTCGGCGCCGCCACGATCCGAGCGTGAGCCGGGTCGTGTGGCCGCGCCTGCTGCGTGCCGGGGAGAGCGCGCGGATCGACCTCACCATCGCCAGCGACCGCCGACGCTCCGACGGCGCCCTGCTGATCGAGGACACGCTCCCGTATGCGCTGGGCGGGCGTGCCCGTTTCGTGCTCCACGGCCTCGGGGGCGCTTGGGAACGCACGGTCTCCTATCCCGTGCGCTCCGACATCCGCGGTCGCTATGTCGTCGGGCCGGTCGTCGCTCGTCTCGCCGATCCCTTCGGGCTGGTCGAGCAGCGCCGCTCGATCGGCGGGACCGCCCAGTTGACCGTCACCCCTCGGGTGCTGCCACTTCCACCGATCCCGTTGCGCGGGGGCTGGCAGGGCGCCGGTGAGCACCGTCCCCAGGCCTTCGCCTCCGGATCCGCTGAGGACGTCAGCGTCCGCGAGTATCGGCGCGGCGATGACCTGCGACGCGTCCACTGGCACAGCTCGGCACGGGTCGGCGAGCTGATGGTGCGCCGCGAGGAGCAGCCATGGGAGGCGCGTGCCACCGTGGTCCTCGACAACCGCAGACTCGCCCACCGCGGACAGGGGCCGGCCTCCAGCCTTGAGGCAGCCGTCGTCATCGCCGCGTCGGTCGTCGTCCATCTCGAGCAGCACGGGTATGCCGTCCAGCTGTGCACCGCGACGGGTCCGATCCATCGCGGGCGGTCCGGGGCCGAGCAGGCTCTTGAGGATCTCGCCGTCCTCGAGATGACCCACGGCCAGAACCTGGACGTCAGTTGGTCCGGCGACCAGGCGAGGGGCGGGGTCGTCGTCGCCGTCCTCGGCGGCTTCCTCCCCGACGACACTGCCGCACTGCGCCGGATCCGTCACGATGCCGGTGCCGCGCTCGCGCTGGTCCTCGACGTCGACGAGTGGTCCCCCAACCGGGCAGGGGTCGGCGCCGCTGCGGCAGCAGCACCGGTCGCCTCCCTTGCGTGGCGCGCTGCCGGCCTCGGTCCGCGCGACCAACTCGACGTCGCCTGGCGTGAGCTCGGACGTGCTCCTGCCCGTGGTGGGGTGCGACTGTGAAAGCAACACGTGGGCCGTTCGGCCCACACCTCCTGCTGAGCGTCCTCACCGTCGTCACCGCGTGGGCAGCCCTCACGGCGTGGCGGGGGTTCGTCGACCACCCCGGCCACTACCTCGGTCCGCTCGCGGTCCTCGCGGCCGTCCTGGCACTGAGCGGATCGCTGGCCCGCTGGTCAGGCCTGCCGCGCTGGTCGACCCTGCTGATCCAGTCGGCCGTCACTGCGGTGGTCGTCCTCCACCAGGTGGCGGGCTCCTGGCTGCCCACCGGCGGGTCCCTGTCCTCGCTCGGCCAGGTCCTCGACATCGCGGCCGGAACGGCGCAGCGGTACGCCGCCCCGATCAGCGACCGCGTGCCCGCGGTGTGGCCGTTGCTGTACGTCGGCGGCGCCTTCCTGATGCTCCTCGTCGAGACGCTCGCATGCACCCTGCGCCGGGTGCCCGCGGCCGGCCTGGGGCTGCTCGCCGCCTACGCCCTGCCGAGTGGCGTTCTGGACGGCGGCCCGGATGCCGCCAGCTTCATCGCAGCCGTGGTCGGCTTCCTCGCCCTGCTGCACCTCGACTCGCGCGAGCACTTCATCCGCTGGGGCCGCACCGTCGGCCCCGACAGCGACACCCTGTGGCGCTCGGGCAGTGCGCTGCGGGAGGCCATGCGCGCCGGTGCCGCTCCGATCGGTGTCGTGGCGACCGGCCTCGCGCTGCTGGCGCCCACGATCGTTCCCGTGCTCGGCTCCGACATCTTCCATCTCGGCAACGGCGCGGGTGACGGCAACATCACCATCCGCAAGCCCATCGCGGACATGCGCCGCGACCTCGAGCGCGGCGAGGACGTGCCGCTGATCCGGGTCCGTACCGACGACCCGGCGCCGTCGTACCTGCGGATCTCGGTGCTCAACCGGTTCACCGGCAACGAGTGGAGCAGCGGCGACCGTGACGTCGCCAGTGACGACGTTGCCGACGGCGCCGTCCCCCTCCCCCGCGGTCTGTCCCCCAACATCCCCACGACGTCGTACGGCTATGACGTCGACATCACCGACGCCTTCAACTCGACCTGGCTTCCGACTCAGTTCCCGATCTCATCGATCAAGGCGAAGGGCGATTGGCGATTCGACCCGGCGACCCAGGACTTCCTCGCCGCGGATCGCGGGCTCACCACGCGCGGCATGACTTATTCGATGACCGCGCTCGCCCCGGACTTCGAGGCAGCGGGATTCCGCAACGTCTTTCGCGATGCGACCGACGGCAGTGTCTCCAAGGAGGTGCTCGACGTCCCCTCCACCGTGCCGAAGCTGGTGCTCGACCTCGCCCGTCAGGTCACGACCGGAGCCACCACGAATTACGAACGCGCCGTGTTGTTGCAGCGCTTCTTCCGCCAGGACGGCGGATTCACCTACGACCTGCGCCGCGCCCCTGACGGCACCGGAAGTGGGACCCTCGTCGAGTTCCTGCGGACCAGCGGCCGGGTGGGCTATTGCGAGCAGTTCGCCTCCGCGATGGCCGTGATGGCCCGCATCGTCGGCATCCCGGCACGGGTGGCCGTCGGATTCCTGGAGCCCGATCCGCTCGGCGACGACGCCTGGGAGTACAGCAGCCACGACCTGCACGCCTGGCCCGAGCTCTACTTCGAGGGCTCCGGGTGGGTTCGCTTCGAACCGACGCCGTCCGGACGCGTCGAGGACGTGCCCGCCTACACCCGCCCGGCCGTCAAGGGCGGTTCGGACGGCACCGACGTGCCCAGCGACGAGGCGTCGCCGAGCGCCGGGAGCACGGCGACGGTCGCACCGAGCGGCCCCCGCTCGCGCGGTCCCCGGGCTGAGCGCGACAAGGCCGCCGCGACCGACGACCGCAACGGCGGCGTCCCCACGCCCCTGCTGATCACCGGCTTCGTGGTCCTCGCCCTCCTCGTGGCCGGCGGTGCCGCGCTGACCGGACCGCCCGCGGCCCGAGCGCGCGTTCGGCGTACCCGACTGGGCGGGGCGGCCGACGAGGTCTGGACCGAGCTGCAGGCCACCGCGACCGACCTGGGCATCGCCTGGCCAGCCGGTCGATCACCCCGCGAGGTCGGAACCCTGCTCGTTGAACGGCTCCCCGCCCGCACCGAGCAGGACGCCCTGGAACGCATCGTGCTCGCCGTCGAGCAGGCCCGCTACGCCCGCCCCGGAGCCGTGGCGACACTGGAACGGACCGACCTCACCGAGGACGGGGAGTGCGTCATCGAGGCCCTGGAAGCAGGCGTCACGCAGAAGGCCCGCCGCCGGGCGCGATGGTTCCCCCGCTCCATCTGGCGCCGGTGAGGCGTCGAACTCAGAAGCCCCCGCGCTCCTTGCGGCGGCGCCAGCGGGTGGCGAGGGTGTCCATGAAGCCGGATGACGACCGGTTGTGATTGCGGCCGTGGTGACGCTTGCCGCCGTCGATGACCCCGAAGCCCGAGGGGTGAGCGCTGGCCGTGGGGGCGGTGGCGCCGCCCCGCTGGCCGCGCAGTGATCCGAGGAGCACGGTCGCGGAGACGAGCATGATCAGGAAGCCGGCCACACCGACGACCCACAGGTGGCTGACCGCGCCGCCCATCATGACGGCGATGCCGGCGACGAAGGCGACTCCTGCGAGGATCGCGCGCCGACGCGCTGCCTGGCGGATGGTCGTTCCTCGCAGGGTGGACGCGAACTTCGGGTCCTCCTCGCTGAGGGCGCGCTCCATCTGCTCCAGCAGTCGCAACTCCTCTTCCGAGAGTGGCACCGAATCCTCCGACGAACGTGTGAGGCGGATCTCCGCCCGATGGCTTGTCTCAAGTGTAGGCAGGCATCCGTGGCGGTGGTAGGGCGTCCCCCGAAAATGTCTGCTCGGCCCCGGGCGACCACCCACCCGAGCCATTCGCCCATCAGAGCAGGCTGGCCCTGCTGACGGCCGCATGACCGAATCGCTCGGCGGCCCGGTCGACGGCACGATCGGCCTCGGACCATCCGGGATCCCGCTCCCCCAGAGCCAACTGGCGGCCGTCGCCGGGGCGCAATCGCCTCAGGCCCTCGACCCGTACGCCGAGGAGGCGCACGGCGATCGGCCGCGGGCGTCGCGCTTCGAGGAGCGCGTCGAGCAGGACGAGCGCGACGGCGTGCACCTCCTGGGTGATGTTGGTGGGCTCGCGCAGGGTCCGCGATCGCTGGACGGTGGCGAAGTCGGAGAACCGGACGGTCACGGTGACCGTGCGTCCGATGCGGTCTGCGGTCCGGACCCGTGCCGTGACCCGGCTGGTCAGCCGGAGCAGTTCGCGGCGCAACGCATCGCGATCGCGTACGTCGACGGCGAGGGTGTGTTGGGAGCCCATGCTGCCTTCCGGCTCGCCCTCGCCGAAGCCGAAGACGCCGGCACCACCGGGGCGCAACTCGGCTCGATCGGTCCCCCACACGAGGGCATGCAGGTGGGCTCCCTGGTGGTTGCCGACCATGCGTTTGAGCAGGTCCTCGTCGATCGCGGCGACGTCGCCGACGGTGACCAGCCCGAGCCGGTGCAACCGTTGACGGGTGGCCTCGCCGACGCCGTACAGGTCTCCGACGTCGAGCGGATGGACCTCAGCGACGAATCGTTCGGGGGAGATCACCCGGACCCCGTCCGGCTTGGCCTGCTTGCTGGCGAGCTTGGCGACCGAGATCGAGGCGGCGATGCCGACCGAGCAGGTGATGCCGTGCTCGGCGCGGACCCGGGCGCGGATCCGTTCGGCGATCTGCTCCGGGGAGCCGAAGAGTCGCTCAGCGCCGCGCACGTCGAGGAAGGCCTCGTCGAGTGAGGTGACCTCGACCAGAGGCGTGACTGATCTGAAGGTCTCCATGATGGCCTTCGAGACCGGTGTCAGCACCGAGAAGTCGGGCGGCATCGTGACGGCGTCGGGGCACAGTCGGCGAGCCTCGGCGCCGGACATGCCGGAGCGGATTCCGAAAGCGCGAGCGGGATAGTTCGCCGACAGGACGACGCCGCGGTGCCCGCCGCCGACCACGACCGGGACGTGGTGCAGCTCGGGACGGTCACGGATCATCACGGACGCATAGAAGGCGTCCATGTCGACGTGCAGGATCGGGCAGCGGGTCATCGCCCGCCGTCCGCGCAGACAGGATCAGGAGGTCGAGCTGGCCAGCACGTGGAGCTGGGTGCCGAGGGGGAGGTATTCCGCGCGCTGGGCGACTGCTCGCTCGAGCTCGACGAGGGCGGCTGCCGCTCCGGGCTCCTGGTCCACGAGTGCGGCCGGCACGAGGTCGGCGAACACCCGGACGGCGTGGACGGTGGCCACGTCGAAGCGGTGCGAGGCGAGAAGATCACGGATCTCGTCAGCGGTGAACCGCCGGCCCGTGCGGGCATCGACCGGCGCCCGGTCGTCGAGCAGCGACAGGGCCTGCTGGAAGTGGCCCGCCATGGCCCGGGTGATGACGGAGGCATGGCGTTGTCCGACGACGAGGCTGAGCTGGCCACCGGGCCGCAGCACCTGAGCGATCCGGTCGAGGGCGAGGGACGGGTCGACGACCTCGAGCACTCCGTGACAGAGCACCACGTCGGCGCTCGCAGCTCCGACCACCTCGACCAGGTCGGTGACATCACCCTGCAGGCCGGACACCTCGAGGTCGACCTCTCGCGCCCGGCGAGCGAGCGCCGCCAACGCGTCCGGGCTGGGATCGACCACACGCACCCGGTGGCCCGACTCGGCGAGGCGGACGGCGAATCCGCCCGTGCCGCCGCCCAGGTCGACGACGTCGCGGGATCCTCCTGCCAACGCAGCCTCGAGGGCGTCCCACACCACAGCGGTGCGCACCGATCCACGCTGTTCGCGAGATGCCATGGTCTGAACACTAGTGGTCGCCCCTGGCCGGCGGCGGCAGGCCGGTCAGCCGACGGCGAGACCGGCGAGTTGCTCGCCGATCGCTGCATGCGGTGTCAGGCCGAGGGCCTGCTCGACGAGGGCGAGGAAACGGTCGGCGTCCCGAACCAGGTCGTCGGCCTCACGCTCGGTGGCGGCCCGGGTCGATCCGGCCTCGGCCGCAGCCCGTTTGGCAGCCCCGGCCGCGAAGAAGGAAGCCCACTCGGCCATCTCGGGAGCGACCTCGGCGAGCAACACCCAGGCGTTGCGCTGCGCCTTCCGGCGCCCAGCCTCTGGTCGCGCCCGGGCGGCCAGCAGCGCGGCGGCCGCACGCAGCGCGGCGACGTGGGCGCACGCATACCGGGTGGGCACGTCCCGGGCCGCGACCGCCTCGCTGAGGGATTCTGCCGAACGGATGAGGTAGTTGTGGGTGGTCGCCGGCAACGTGTGCGGGCTGAGCACCGGCGGCGCGAACTGCTGGGCCACGGTCGTCTCCTCATGTCACTGTTCGAACATTTGTTCGAACAGTGACGAAGGTACACCCCGGGTCCGACACGACTCAAGGGTCGACCCAGCGCCCGGTCCCCAGGACCGGGTCGAGCGGCGTCTCAGGAGGCTGAGGGCGCC
Source organism: Nocardioides sp. (assembly GCA_030145945.1). GTDB lineage: Bacteria > Actinomycetota > Actinomycetes > Propionibacteriales > Nocardioidaceae > Nocardioides. The sequence continues at coordinate 9,848 of JASLDK010000424.1, read as the reverse complement.
TCGACGGAGAGCGAGCGCACGAACCAGCGGCTCTGCGGGTGCCACAGGAAGACCAGCGTCACCGAGCTCAGCACCGCCGCCACGATGGCCATGCCGTCGACCAGGGTCGGAGGGTCCGTCCGCACGGTGGCCGCCGCGACCAGACCGACGCCGGCCACGATGGCGGCCAGCGAGTGCCGCGCCCAGTTGTGACCGGCCACGAAGAGCGCGATCAGGGTTGCGGAGAGGACCGCCGTCACGCCGTAGAGCACCAAGATCACGGGGACGAACTCCACCGGACGTACGGTGCTGTCCCCCACCTGGATCGGGGACCACACCGTGCCGAGCTCATCGCGGCGTACGACGACGAGGACACAAACCAGCAGTCCGGCCGCGATCATGACCCACACCAGCCAGCTGGCGATCCGCACGGCGGGCGGTCGACCGGCCTGTGCGGTCAGGTCGTCCTGCAGGGGGTCAGCCATCGTTCCTCCACTCGGTGCATCCGGTCGGTGCCTGCGGTGTCCGCTCGCTAGGGTCATCCCCATGTCGGACGAGCATCCCTCGATCACCCGGTTCCGCGACGAGCACCAACGCCGGGGCGGCACCGGCGAGATCGTCATTCTGCCGGACGCCGTCCACACCGCCGCACTCGCCGCGGAGGCGTTGGGCTGCGAGGTGGGGGCGATCGCCAACAGTCTGCTCTTCGACGCCGACGGTACGCCGGTGCTGATCCTCACCTCCGGTGCCCACCGCGTGGACACCGCCCATGTCCAGGAGGTCATCGGTGGGGCGCCGTTGCGGCGCGCGAAGCCGGAGTTCGTCCGGGAGCACACCGGGCAGGTGATCGGCGGGGTGTCCCCGCTCGCTCACCCGGCACCGATCGCGACGTACCTCGACTCGTGGCTCCAGCGCTACGACGTCGTGTGGGCGGCGGCCGGGCATCCGGCGTCGGTGTTCTCGACGACGTACGACGAACTTCTCGCCCTCACCGGCGGGCAGCCGATCGACGTCGAACCTCCCGCGGAAGGCTGACCGATGGCGCGGATCATCGTCATCGGCGGCGGTCTGGCCGGCATGGCGTCGGCGGCCAGGCTCGCCAAGCAGGGCCACGAGGTCGCCCTTCTCGAGGCATCAGGACGCCTCGGTGGCGCGATCGCGCCCGTCGAGCGGGACGGCTTCGTCTGGGACGCCGGCGCCACCTCGACCCTGCTGCCCGCCGCTCTGCGTGACCTGTTCCGCAAGTCGGGGCGACCACTCGAGAACGAACTCGGCGCCGACCTCGAGCCGCTGCCCGTGGTCCGTGAGCACCGCTTCGGCGATGGCACCTCGGTCCGGTTGCCGGGAGGGTCGCGTGCCGACCAGATCGTCGCATTCGACGCGCTGGCGCCCGGTCTCGGCGACAAATGGGCGGCGCACGTCGACGTCTACGGCCCGGTGTGGGACCTCTTGCGGCGCAACTACGTCGAGGCGCCGTGGGATCCGTTCACCAAGGGGGCCGTGCCCAAGGAGCTCGCGTCGATGTTCGACATCCGCGAGACCCTGCACAAGCGGTTGCGCCACGTCTTCCGCGACGACCGACTGGCGCTGGTGGCCGGCTATCCCGCGGTTGCTGAAGGTCACGACCTGCGCAACGTGCCGTCGTGGATCGGCGTCACCGCCTACCTGGAGCAGTGCTTCGGAGCCTGGTGCGTTCCGGGCGGGCTCGGACGGGTCGCTGATCTGCTGTCGAAGCGCCTCGAGACCCGCAAGGTCGAGGTCCGCACCGGCGTCGAGGTCGAGGACATCGTGGTCCGCGACCGCCGTGTCGTCGCCGTCCGGACTCGTGAGGGGGACGCGGACGCGGATGCCGTGGTCGTCGCCATCGATCCGCGCCGCCTGCCGACGCTCGCGCCGTACGTCGAGCGGACGATGCCTGCGATCCCGCCGGTCGTGACCCACATCGGGATGTCCGGCGACGTCCCCGACCTGACCCACGAGATCGTCATCCACGAGGAGCCGATGCTCACCATCCGCCCCGGCGGCATGGCCCCCGACGGCGGTGCCGCCTGGACGATCCACGGTCGCGGCAAGATCGCCGAGGACCTCCTCGACGCCCTGGCACGGCACAAGATCGACGTACGCGACCAGGTCGTCACCCGCGTCGACCTCTCGCCCCGCGCCCAGGTCGAGCAGTGGCGCGGGTCGCCGATGGGCGTGCTGTGGCAGGGCCGCGGCACCGTCCGTCATCGTCTCGGTCCGGCCACTCCCGTCGCGGGTGTGTACGCCGCCGGCGCGCACGCTGCCCCCGGAGCGGGCGTGCCGTTCGTGACGCAGTCGGCCGCGCTCGTCGCGCAGCTGATCGGGCCTGCCTAGCCCTGTCGGTCATCGCGGGAAGCGACGGCGACGGAGCGGAGCGGAGGAAGCGACGAAGGAGCGACCGGAGCGGAGGAGCCGAGCTTTCAGCGAGCCGACGTTGTGGACGCCATGCGAGCCCAAGACCTACCCAGGCCAACGGCGAGCGCGGCAGCGCGGCGCGAGGAACGAGCGACGCGCTCGCGCAATCAAACCGTGATGCGCAGGGCCTCGAAGATCTCGAGCGTGGCCTTGGAGCGGTTGAGCGTGTAGAAGTGCAGGCCCGGTGCTCCACCGGCCAGCAGCTCGTCGCAGAGTTCGGCTGCGATGCGGATGCCCTCGGCGCGCACGGCGGCGGGATCACCGTCGTACGCACTGATCCGCTCGACGACGTCGTCCGGAACGCTCGTGCCGATCAGCTCGCCCTGGCGGCGGATCGCGGCGAGGTTCAGGATCGGCATGATGCCCGGGAGGATCGGGATGTCGACGCCGCGGGCTCGGACGCGCTCGACGAGGCCGAAGTAGTCCGAGGCACGGAAGAACATCTGGGTGACCGCGAACTCAGCACCGGCCTGCGCCTTGGCGACGAGGACGTCAGCGTCACGGTCGAGTGAGTCGGCCGAAGGGTGTCCTTCGGGGAAGGCAGCGATCCCGACACGGAAGTCGCCGCGGGAACGAGCCAGCTCGACCAGCTCGACCGCGTAGTTCAGCCCGCCGTCGGTGGGCGTCCAGTCGGCGCGGGGCCCCTCCTGCGGGTCGCCGCGCAGGGCCATCACGTGGTTGACGCCCTCGGCGACATACTGGTCGAGGATGCCCTCCAACTCGGCGCGGGTGTGGCCGACGCAGGTCAGGTGTGCCATCGGGACCATCGAGGTCTCGCGAGCGATGCGGCCGGTGATGGACACCGTCTTGTCGCGGGTGCTGCCGCCGGCGCCGTAGGTCACGGACACGAAGGTGGGTCGGTAGGGCTCGAGGGCGCGGATCGCGTCCCACAGCTGGGCTTCTCCGGCGTCGTCCTTGGGCGGGAAGAACTCGAAGGAGAACGAGCGTTCCCCGCTCCTGATGATCTCGCCGAGGGAGCGTCCGGCACCTGTCGTCATGGCCCGAAGTGTAGGTGTCACCGAGCCTTCACACCCGATCGTCTCGCCAATCACCGAGGCGTCTAGGCTCATCGAGGTGACGCATCAGGCATGGGATCCGACCGTCTTCCGGGCCGAGGTCCAGGCCACCCTCGACGCCTTCCTCGCCGATCAGGCGACCCGACTGGCCCCGTTGGGCGGAGATGCGGCACGCCTGCTCTCCGAGGCTCGGGTCACCGTCAGCGGCGGCAAGCGGTTCCGTGCAGCCTTCTGCCACTGGGGTTTCGCAGCTCTCGCGGGCGAGCCGTCGGGCACCGATGCCGAGGCAGTACGCCGGGCAGCGGCCGCTCTCGAGCTCCTGCATGCCAGCGCGCTGGTCCACGACGACCTGATGGATGCCTCCGACACCCGGCGCGGTCGCTCGGCGACGCACCGCACCTTCGAGCGTGCTCACCGCGCGGACGACTGGCGCGGCGACCCTGAGCAGTACGGCGCTGCCGCCGCGATCCTGTTGGGCGACCTGCTCCTGTCATGGTCCGACGAACTGCTGCGCCGTTGCGGCCTCGGGTGGGACCGGGTGGGTCCGGCACTCGAGGTGTTCGACCTGTGCCGCTCCGAGGTGATCGCCGGGCAGTTCCTGGACGTGTCCGTGCAGGCCCGGGGCCGCGCGAACGTCGAGCAGGCGATGACGGTGCTGCGCTACAAGTCCGCGAAGTACTCCACAGAGCGGCCCCTCCACGTCGGCGCCGCACTCGCCGGAGCCGACGGCGCCACCCTCGATCTGCTGACGGCCTTCGGACTGCCGCTCGGTGAGGCCTTCCAACTCCGCGACGACCTGCTCGGCGTGTTCGGCGACCCCGCCACCACAGGCAAGCCGGCCGGCGACGACCTGGTGGAGGGCAAGCGCACCGTGCTGGTGGCGCGTGCCCTCGAGCTCGCCGATCCGGAGGACGCCGAGCGGCTGGATGCCGCACTCGGCACGGCTCTCTCCGATGTCGATGTGACCGAACTCCGCGGGATCATCGACGGCTGCGGCGCCCGTGCCGGGGTCGAATCGATGATCGACGATCTCGCCCATGAGGCCGTCGATGCGCTGCACCGCGGGCAGGCCGAGGCTGGTTGGGACGCCGAGGCGTGCCGAGTGCTGGAGCAGTTGGCGGCAGCCGCCACCCGGCGTACGCGCTGAACGCTCTCAGTCCAGGAGCGGTACGCCGTCCGCGGGCCCGTCGCCTCGCAACAGCACTTCCAGGGGCGGGTCGGCGGCCGACCGCTCTGCGAGCACGTCGGCCAGGACGCCGAACCAACGCGGCTCTTCATGGGCGAATCCGGCCCACGCATCCCACAACAGCACCGTCGGACCGGACAGGTCCCGCAAGCAGTCGTTGAGGGCGTCGAGGTTGGCGCCGTAGTGCTCCGGGAAGCCGAGCGCGTCGCCGATCGCCCGCAGCACGGCGGCCCTGGTGTCGAGCGCGACGCCGTCGACGTACCCGAAGGTCCAGCCGGCCTGCTCGACCGCGTGCCGCACGGTGGCGACGTCGAGGGCCGAGGCCCACCGGTGGACGCCGGGCGCGTGGCGGCCGGCGAGGACGGATGCGAGCCCACTCATCGGGTCATCTCCTGATCCGCTCGAACGACTCGTAGTGGTCCTCGGTCCAGTACAGCTCGCCCCGGTCCCCCGCGATGATTCGCCGCGCGCCGCGATGGCTCAGACCGGGCGTGTCCACGGTGTATTCCGCGTAGTAGCCGCGCGGCCTGGACGGCAGCACGCCCTCGTAGTTGCCGAAGCTCGAACCGTCCTTGCCCGGGTAGGCGAACGGGCCGCCCGCGTCGATCAGGTCGACCGTCTCGGCCGCCTCCTTCGGCAGGTCGGCCAGGTCGACGTACGGGATGCCGTCCTGGTCGCGGCTGGCCGCGCGGGTCGGCGAGCTGGTCGATGCTGCCGAGGGCCTCGCCGCGTGCGTGGGCGAGACCGACGCCGACGGGGTGTCCGCCGACGACGTCGACTCGTCGCCGCTCGACCGGTTCTGCAACCACCACACGGCGATCAGCAGGAGGACGGTGATGACCGAGGTGACGGCCTTCGTCGTACGACGACTCATCGGTGTGCCTTGAGGAGAGCGGTTCAGAAGGCGAGGGCTTGGGCGCGCCGCTTGACCTCGGAGCCGCGGTTCTCGAGGAGGGCGTCGATCGGGCGACCCGGCAGGTCCGCGTCGAGGTAGATCCAGGCGATGCACTCACGGTCGTCGAAGCCGTTGTCGTGCAGGACCGTCAGCAGACCGGGCAGGCCCTTGACCGGCTCGCCGTCGACCAGGAACAGGGCGGGGATGCCCTGCTTGCGGCCATCGCCGGGCACCGCGGCGGCGAGCTGGTGCTCGCGGACCATGGTGCGCACCGAGGCGGGCGTCACGCCGATCTGTGCCGCGGCCTCGTCCCAGGTCAGCCAGTCCTCGACGAGGGCAGCGAGGTCGTGGTCGGCCAGTCGCATTTCGCTCATGCCGTCATCCTCCCCCAAATCGGCTGGATCCGCCGATCCGCGTCACACCCGCGGCGTCGGCGTGCCTTCGGTCCGATCCACGGCACCCCCGTACGATGACCTTTCCGGTCACCTTCCCCGGCCGGTCCAGATGAACATGCACAGGAGGGTCGCTGTGCACGACGACCAGCGCGCCCGCGGCGAGGCAGCCGCGCGCTCAGGCGACCCCTCTGCGCCCGTCGCCGCGAGCACCCGGATCGAGGACCACCAGTTCGGTCGGCTCCTCGACAACCGCTACCGGATCGGCGTCCGGATCGCCCGCGGCGGGATGGCCAGCGTCTACGAGGCCGTCGACACCCGCCTCGACCGGACCGTCGCGGTCAAGATCATGCGCCCCGGGCTGGGTGATGCGACCACGCACGACGACGAGTCCTTCGCGCGACGCTTCGTGCAGGAGGCCAAGGCGGCGGCGAGGCTCTCGCATCCCAACGTCGTGGCGGTCTTCGACCAGGGCCGCGATCCGGTGGACGACACGGTCTACCTCGTCATGGAGTACGTCCCCGGGCACACCCTGCGCGACACGATCGTCAAGGATGCGCCGATGTCGCCCGAGCGCGCGCTCGCCATCATCGATCCCGTGCTGTCGGCGCTGGGCGCCGCGCACCGCGCGGGCCTGATCCACCGTGACGTCAAGCCGGAGAACGTCCTCATCGCCGACGATGGCCGGATCAAGGTCGCCGACTTCGGCCTCGCGAAGGCGGTCAGCGCCGACACCCAGCACACCGCGACCAACGGCGTACTGATCGGCACCGTCTCCTATCTCGCGCCCGAGCTCGTCGTCGAGCAGCGGGCGGACGCGCGGGCCGACGTCTATGCCGCGGGCGTGATCCTGTTCGAGCTGCTCACCGGCACCAAGCCGCACACCGGCGAGACCCCGATCGCGGTGGCCTATCGCCACGTCCACCACGACGTGCCGGCGCCGTCGTCGGTCCGCCCCGGGATCCCGGCGTACGTCGACGCACTGGTCGCCCGCGCCACGATCCGCGACGCATCCCTGCGACCGTCGGACGCGAGCGTCCTGCTCCACCACGTACGCCGAGTCGCGCAGACCCTGCATGACGGCGTCCGTGACGATCCCGAGCTCGTCGCTGACCTGCTGCCGAGCGGGCGCAGCACGTCCGGCGTCGAGGCCGGACCGCGGGAGAGTGACACCACACCGGAGCCGGTGAGCTCCCTGTGGGACGGCATGCCCGACCTGCTCGGTGAGCCGACCTCGGTGATCCCCGACGACCTGCCGCCGCCCACCCGTCCGGTGCAGAGGCAGCCCGCACCGCAACGTCCGGCTCCGCAACTTCCGGCACCCCGGCTCACCCGTCCGGTTCCGCCCACGCCCGTTCCGCCGCCCCAGCAGGCCGTCGCCACACCTCGCCGACGCGGGAAGCGTCTGGCGGTCGCGCTGGTGTTGGTCCTGCTGGCCGCCGCCATCGGTACGACGGCCTGGTGGGTCGGCTGGGGTCGCTACACCACGGCTCCCGGCGTGATCGGGCTCGAGGTCACGGCGGCCCAGAAGAAGATCGAAGCCGCTGGTCTCAACGCGAAGGTCGGTCGCGAGGCCTACTCGGAGAGCGTGGACAAGGGCATCGTCATGTCGACGGACCCCGGTCCCGGCGGGCGGATCCTGCCCGATGGCGAGGTCGTCCTCGTGGTCTCTCTCGGGCCGGAGCGCTATGACCTGCCGGACCTCACCAACATGACGGTCGACGAGGCCACGGCCGCGCTCGACAAGGTCAGGTTCGTGCCCGGCCAGGTGCAGGAGAAGTGGTCCGAGACGGTGGAGACCGGACGGGTGATCGCCACTGTGCCTGCCTTCGGAGCCCCGGAGGCGACAGGCCTCCCGGTCGGCACGTCCGTCACGCTGGTGGTGTCCAAGGGCAAGAAGCCGATCAAGGTCCGCAGCTGGGTCGGCAAGGACATCGACAAGGTCAAGGCCAAGCTGACGAAGAAGGGCCTGAAGGCGAAGGTCACCGACGAGATCTACAGCGACACCGTCGCCAAGGGCCGGATCATCAGCCAGAGCCCGGACACCGGCACGCTCTTCAAGGACGACACCGTCGAGTTCGTCGTCTCCAAGGGGCCGGAACTGTTTGCCGTCCCGGCCGTGCGGTTCCTGAGCACCGACGACGCGGCCGCCAAGCTCGAGGCGCTGGGCTTCGTCGTCAAGAAGGAGCATGCACCCATCTACATCGGCGGCTCCACGGCGTGGGACACCGACCCCAAGGCGGGGACCAAGCTCCCCAAGGGCAGCACGGTCATCCTCTATGTCGTCTGAGTCCGAGGCGGCCGAGGACATCAGTCGTCGTACCGCCCTGTTGGCCTCGCTCGCCCTGCTCGCCATGGCAGCGTGCTGGGGATCGACGTTCTACCTGATCAAGGACCTGCTCGACCGGGTTCCGACGGTCGACTTCCTGGCGGTGCGGTTCGTCATCGCCGGGGTGGTCATGGCTGTGATCGCACCTCGAGCCATCGCGCGGCTGGCCCCGGAGATGCGCCGCCGTGCCGTGTTGCTCGGCCTGCTCTACGGCCTCGCCCAACTGGCCCAGACCTTCGGTCTCACCCAGACCGCGGCGAGTGTCTCCGGTTTCGTCACTGGTCTGTACGTCGTCGCGACCCCGCTCTTCGCAGCTCTGATCCTGCACACGCGGATCACGCCGGCGACGTGGGCTGCCGTGGTCCTCGCCACCGCCGGGCTGGGGGTCCTGACCCTCGACGGCTTCGCCGTCGGCTATGGCGAGGCGATCACGTTGGTGAGTGCACTGTTGTACGCCGCGCACATCGTCGCGTTGGGCGCCTGGTCACGCCCGTCGGATGCACTCGGCATGACAATCCTGCAGATCCTCGTCATTGCGGCGATGTGCCTGACCGTTGCGCTGGTGTCCGGTCGACCGGGGGTCGTCCTGCCCGATCGTTCCGGCGACTGGATCTCCCTGCTCTACATGGCGCTCATCGCCGGTGCGGCCGCGCTGCTCGGGCAGACCTGGGCGCAGGCCCACCTGCCGGCCACCCGCAGCGCCATCATCATGAGCTTCGAACCCGTCTTCGCTGCCGGCTTCGCGGTCACTCTCGGCGGCGAGTCCCCCACCGGCCGGATGATCGTCGGCGGAGTGATGGTGCTGGCCGCCATGCTCGTGGTCGAGCTCGTCCCGCGTCGACACATCGAGGGCGAGGTCCCGCACATCGCGGTGTGACCTGCCGGGATCCCGGGGGTGGTTTTCCAGGCCCGTCCGAGGCACCATGGAGGCCTGGGGGAAACCCAACCTGGGAGTGACCATGGCCGGACACATCATTCACGTACACGCCACCATCCCCGCCCCGCCGGAGCAGGTCTGGGACGTGATCACCGACATCGCACACGCCGACGACGTCCTGCGCAGCGTCAGTGACACCGAGATCCTGACCGAGGGCGGGTACGACGTCGGCACCGCATGGCGCGAGCGCCGCACGCTGTTCGGCCACCACGGTCCCGAACAGTTGCAGGTCATCGAGGCCGAGCGCCCCCGGCGTACCGTCGTCGAGGCGGAGGTGGGCAACGACATCATCCGCACCGCCTATCGACTCACGCCCTCCGGGCCGGACGAGACCGGCACCCGGCTGGCCATGACGACGACCGTCGAGATGAGCCACCGCTCCCCCCTCTCGCGGGCGATGTGGACGATGTTCGGCGGCTTCAGCTACGACCGGACCCGCAAGGTGTTGGAGCACGACCTCGCCGACATCGAGGCCGAGGCCTGCCGTCGGGCGATGTCGGCCTGAGGCTCGCATCTGACGTCCGGCCGGACGCCGGGGTACGGTGAGCCCCGCGATGACCACCCCGACCACCCCGACCGCCTGCACCGGCTGCGGGCACGAGCTCGGCATCGGCCGGTTCTGCACCAACTGTGGGCAGCCCGTTCCCGGCCGCCATCCCGGGACCGTGCCCGCCGTCA
>JASLDK010000166.1 GCA_030145945.1 Nocardioides sp. | reverse complement strand
TGCCTTGACCGGACTCAGGCCAGCGAGCCACGGCAGGGTGATCTGGCAGGGTCACGATCTCTACCAGCACTACGACCAGCTGCGCTTCCAGATCGGTCTGGTGCCGCAGCAGGACATCCTCCACCCGCAGTTGAAGGTCCGTCAGGGCCTGCGTTTCGCTGCGCAGCTGCGTCTTCCGCCCGACACCACCTCCCAGGAATGGGACCACCGTGTCCAGACGGTCGCCCACCAGATGCAACTCACCGAGCGGCTCGACAACCGGATCGGCACCGAGCTGTCCGGCGGGCAGCGCAAACGGGTGTCGATCGCGACCGAGCTCCTCACCGCGCCACCCCTGTTGTTCCTGGATGAGCCGACCTCCGGGCTCGATCCGGGCCTTGACCTCGAGGTGATGCGCCAGCTGCGCGCGCTCGCTGACGACGGTCGGGTGGTGATGGTCGTGACCCATTCGGTGCTCGCACTCGACGTCTGCGACAACGTCCTCGTGCTCGCGCCGGGTGGCCGAATCGCCTATTTCGGGCCCCCGGGAGGGGTGCTCGCCCACTTCGGCAGGGCCAGCTATCCCGAGGTGTTCGACCTGCTCGACGAGCCGGACCTGTGGCAACGGATCCCGGTGCCCCAGCACGCCGTCGACACGTCGGCGGTCGCACGACAGTCGCACGCCGCCGTACCCTCACCGCCCCATCGCTCCACCGGCCGGCAACTGGCGACCCTGATCAAGCGCAACCTCGCAGTGGTGCTGGCCGATCGACTCCTGCTGGGCATGTTGCTGTTGCTGCCGCTGATCCTCGGCGCCCTGAGCCGGGTGGTGCCCGGGAGCGACGGCCTGTCGGTCGCTGATGTCGGCATCGGCGAGGCCCGCCAGCGGTTGACCGTCCTGATCGTCGCGGCCTGCCTGATGGGCACGGCGCTCGCCATCCGCGAGCTGGTGGGGGAGCGCCCGATCTTCCAGAGGGAGTACGCCGTCGGCCTCTCGCCCGGCGTCTACTTCACGAGCAAGGCGCTGGTGCTCGGCTCCGCGGCCTTCCTGCAGGGGCTGGTGGTGACCTTCCTCGCCACCGTGGGACTTCCGGGAGCCGACGGGGACGGGGGCACGCTCCGAGTGGCACTGGCCATTGCGGTGCTGGCGGTCGTGATGGTCGTGATCGGCCTTGCACTGTCCGCCTTGGTGACGAGTTCGGAGCAGACGATGCCCGCCCTGGTCGGCCTTGTCATGTTGCAACTGGTGCTCTCCGGTGCGCTGTTCGAGATCGCCGGACGAGCCGGGCTCGAGCAGATCGCCTGGCTGTCCCCGTCACGATGGGGATACGCGGCCTCGGCGTCAGCGATCCACCTCACCGACAGATTCGGCGGAACCGATCAGGAGGACTGGATCGCCGAGTGCGGAGCCGGGCACTACCTGATGGATCTCGGAATGCTTGGTCTCCTCGGTGGAGCGGCCTTCGGAATCGGCCTGTGGCTGACCCGCAGGAGCGCGGTCGGCGACTGAACCCGACAAAGCCGGGTTCAGTCGGGCAGCACCCGCCGCAGGAACTGGCGGGTCCGCTCCTGCTCCGGATCGCCCAGCACCTGCTCGGGGGAGCCGCGCTCGATGATCCGGCCGCCGTCGAGGAAACACACGGTCGAGGCAACCTCGCGGGCGAACCCCATCTCGTGGGTGGCCAGGATCATCGTCGTGCCCGCACCGGCGAGGCTGCGGACGATGTCGAGGACCTCGCCGACCAGTTCGGGGTCGAGTGCGGCGGTGATCTCGTCGAGCAGCAGGAGCGACGGATCGGTGCACAGGGCGCGCACCAGCGCCACCCGCTGCTGCTGTCCGCCGGACAACCGATCGGGGTGCTTGTCGACGTGCTCGCCGAGACCGAAACGTCCCAGAAGCTCCCGCGCCTTGTCGCGAGCCGCATCGGCAGCCATGCCGTGGACCTTGCGCGGGGCGAGGGTGCAGTTGTCGAGGACGCTGAGGTGCGGGAAGAGGTTGTAGGCCTGGAACACCATCCCGATGTCGCGGCGCACGCTGCGCGGGTCGACCCGCGGATCGGAGATCTCGCGCCCCTGGAACTCGATCACTCCGTCATCGATCGGCTCCAACAGGTCCAGACACCGCAACAGCGTGGACTTCCCGGAGCCCGACGACCCGATCAGGCACACGACATCGCCCGGCTCGACGCTGAGCGACACGTCGTCGAGCACGACCCGACGCCCTGGCTCGTCGTGGCGGGGATAGGTCTTTCGGACGCCTCGGACCTCCAGCAGCGACATCACAGGGCTCCTGCCCGCTCGCGTCGGGCCAGTCGGCGGGCGAGCGCATCACACAGTCGCGCCAGCGGCACGGTCAGGGCGATGAAGAACAGCGCAGCGACGACGAACGAGGTGTAGTTGAAGTTGTAGTTGCCGTAGTCCGCGGCGGCCCACAGTGCATCGAAGAGGCCGACGGATGCGACCAGGGCGGTGTCCTTCTGCAGGGACACGAAGTCGTTGAGCAGCGGCGGTACGACGCGGCGTACGGCCTGCGGGACGATGACGTGCCGCATGGTCTGGGCCCGCGACAGCGCCAGCGCGTCCGCACTGGCCAACTGCGAGGGGTGGACCGACTCGATGCCCGAGCGGAAGACCTCGGCCACATAGGCCGAGTAGGAGACCACGAGCGCGACCGTCGCCCAGAAGAAGATGCTCGAGGTGACGCCCTGCAACCCCAGTGCCGGCATGCCGTAGGCGAACAGGAACACCAGCAGCAACGTCGGTACGCCGCGCACCACGTCGGTGTAGACGACGGCCAGCCCACGCAGCGGCACCAACCACGCCGACTGGGCCTGCCGGATCAGTGCCAACGCGAGCCCGAGCACGAGGATCAGCGGCTCCGCGATGAGGAACATCCGGACGTTGAGCCAGAAGCCGTCCACGATCGTGGGCAGCGACTCCTTCGCGTGGTGCGCGTCGAGGAAGGTGGCCCGCACCCGTGGCCAGCCCGGCGAGAGCACCAGACCGGCCACCAGCGCCACGACGACGACCAGGGTGGCCAGACCGGCGACGGCGATCCGGTTGCGCCGTTGCCGCGACCGGGTACGCCGACGGGCGAGCTCACGCTCGCTCGGCTGCCACTGCGTCACTGGAGCTCGGGCACGCTGACGGCGTCGGAGAGCCAGGTCTTCTCGATGCCGGCGAGGTCGCCCTTCTTCTTCAGCTCGGCGAGCGCGCCGTTGACGCACGGCACGAGGGCACTGCCCTTCTCGAACAGCATGCCGAACTGCTCGGGCTCGGCGCCGTCGTACTGGAACTGGCCCAACAGTGTGCTGTTCTTGATCTCGGCGGCGCTGATGTAGAACGCGGTCGGCAGGTCGGCGACGATCGCGTCGACCTGGCCGTTGAGCATGGCCTGCTTCGCGTTGTTGGTGTTCTGGAAGACGAGCGGGTCCTGGTCCGGCTTGATGACGTCGCGGATCGCGGTCAGCGAGGTGGTGCCGGTCTGCGCGCCGAGCTTGAACTTCGCGAGGTCGGCGAGCGACGTGGCCGTGGCCGCGGGGCTGTCCTTGAGCACGATCACGGCCTGGGCGGCGGAGTAGTAACCGTCGGAGAAGTCGACGGCCTTGGCGCGCTCGGCGTCGATCGAGATCTGGTTGATGTCGAAGTCGAAGGCCTTGTCGCCCGGCTTGTAGGAGTTGTTGAACGGCACGGTCACCCACTCGACCTTGTCCTTGGCGAACCCGAGCTGGTCGGCGACGGCGTAGGCGAGGGCCGACTCGAAGCCCTTGCCGTTGGTGGGGTCGTTGTCGACGAACCACGGCTCGTAGGCGGGGGAGTCGGTGCCGATCGTCAGCACACCGGCCTTCTTGAGCGGCAGATCGGCGATCGCGCACTGGTCGGCGCTGGCGCTCTTCCCGCTCTGGGCCGGCTTGTCCTCGGCGGGGGCGCAGGCCGCGACCGCGGAGGCGAGCAGGACGGCGGCAGCGGGGGCGAGGACTCGGGTCAGACGCATGGGCGAATCGTACTGAGGGCGCGGCCCTGCCCGGACCACGACTGCAAGAATGGGCGCCATGACGCGCGTGGTGATCGTCGGCGGGGGACCCGGTGGCTACGAGTCGGCGCTGGTCGCCGCCCAGTTGGGGGCCGAGGTCGTCGTCGTGGACTCCGACGGTGTCGGCGGATCGGCGGTCCTCACCGACTGTGTGCCGAGCAAGACGTTGATCGCCACGGCCGAGGTGATGACCGACCTCGCCGAGGCCGGTGAGCTCGGTATCGACGCCGACGCACCGCGGGTCGATCTCGCCCGGGTCAATGCCCGGGTCAAGACGTTGGCGCTCGCCCAGTCGGCCGACATCGAGAGCCGCCTCGCCCGCGAGGGCGTCACCGTCGTCCACGGCCGCGGCAGGTTGGACGGTCGGTCGCGCGTGATCGCGACTGCGAGCGACGGCACCGTCACGTCGTACGACGCCGACGCGATCCTGGTCGCGACCGGAGCTTCCCCCCGGGTGCTGCCGACGGCCCAGCCCGACGGGGAGCGCATCCTCACCTGGGAGCAGGTCTATGACCTCGCCGAGACGCCGGAGCACGTGATCGTGGTCGGCTCGGGTGTGACCGGTGCGGAGTTCGCGAGCGCCTATCAGTCCCTCGGCATCCCGGTCACCCTCGTCTCCTCCCGGGACCGGGTCCTGCCCGGCGAGGACCAGGATGCCGCTCAGGTGCTGGAGGACGTCCTCACCCGGCGCGGCATGGCCGTCCTGTCCCAGTCGCGCATGCAGTCCGTGGCCCGCGAGGGTGAGGTCGTCACCGTCACCCTGGCCGACGGCCGCGAGGTCACCGGATCCCACTGCATCCTGGCCCTCGGGTCGGTCCCCAACACCGCGGGCATCGGCCTCGAGGAGGCCGGGGTCACCCTCGACCAGGGAGGGTTCATCCAGGTCGACCGGGTCTCGCGTACGTCGGCCACGGGCGTCTATGCCGCCGGCGACTGCACCGGTGTGTTCATGCTGGCCTCGGTGGCCGCCATGCAGGGCCGGATCGCGATGGCTCACGTGCTCGGCGACGCGGTGCAGCCGCTCGACCTGAGCGTGGTCGCGTCCAACGTCTTCACCTCGCCCGAGATCGCCACCGTCGGGGTCACCCAGAGGCAGGTCGACTCCGGCGAGGTGCTGGCCGAAGTGATCATGCAGCCCCTCGCGACCAACGCCCGCGCCAAGATGCAGGGCATCGTCGACGGCTTCGTGAAGCTCTTCGTCGCCCCCGGCTCCCGCAGCCTGCTCGGTGGTGTCGTCGTCGGCCCGCGCGCCTCGGAGTTGATCCACCCCGTCGCGCTGGCCGTGACCGAGCGGATCACCGCCGACCAGCTCGCGCAGACCTTCACGGTCTATCCCTCGATCAGCGGTTCGATCGCCGAGGCCGCCCGCCGTCTCCATCGGCCCTGAGGGCTGAGAGACTGAGGCAATGCGCGTTCACCTCGGCTGCGACCACGCCGGCCTCGAGCTCAAGTCCCACCTCACCGGCTGGCTGACCGAGCGCGGCTACGAACCTGTCGACCACGGGCCGTTCATCTACGACGCCGTCGACGACTACCCGGTCTTCTGCCTGCGCGCGGCCGAGGGTGTGCGCGCCGACCGCGAGCAGGGCCTCGACAGCCTCGGCGTCGTCATCGGCGGCTCCGGCAACGGTGAGCAGATCGCCGCCAACAAGGTGAGGGGCATCCGCGCCGCTCTCGCGTGGTCCGAGGAGACCGCCAGCCTGGCGCGCGAGCACAACGACGCCTGGGTCGTCGCCGTCGGCGGCCGGATGCACAGTCTCGAGGAGATGACCCGCCTGGTCGAGGTCTTCCTCACCACCCCGTTCCCCGGCGACGAGCGGCACGTGCGTCGCATCGGCCAGCTGTCGTCGTACGAGACCACCGGCGAGCTCCCGCCGCTGCCGGAGTCCGCCCAGGGCCATTCCGGCGACGGAGCCTGATGCCTGAGGGGCACACTCTTCACCGTCTCGCCGACGAGCTGACGACGGTGTTCGGCGGCAACCGGGTGCAGGTCGGCAGCCCGCAGGGGCGCTTCGCGGAGTCCGCTGCTCACCTCGATGGCGCCCTCCTGGTCGATGCTGAGGCTTGGGGCAAGCAGCTCTTCATCCGGTTCGAGGGGGAGCGGTTCGTCCACGTCCACCTCGGGCTCTACGGCACCTTCCTGTCGTACGACGACGTGGCCGAGGTGCCGGCGCCCATCGGTCAGGTGCGGCTGCGGCTGACCCGTCCGGCGAGCTCGTCGCGCCCCACGGCGTACGCCGATCTGCGGGGGCCGACGACCTGCGCCCTGGAGACCGCCGCCGAACGCGCCTCCGTGGTGGCCAGGCTGGGTCCGGATCCGTTGCGTGAGGACGGCGATCCCGACGTCGCGTGGGCGCGGATCAGCCGCAGCAGTGCCCCGATCGGCACCTTGCTGATGGACCAGAGCGTGATCGCGGGCGTGGGGAACGTCTATCGCGCCGAGGTGCTCTTCCGTCACCGGATCCATCCGCTGCGACCCGGTCGTTCACTTCGGGCCCCACAGTGGCGTGCGATCTGGGACGATCTGGTCGTGCTGATGAGGGAGGGCGTACGCACCGGGCGGATCGACACCGTCCGGGACGAGCACCTGCCCGAGGCGATGGGCCGTCCGCCCCGGGTCGACGACCACGGCGGCGAGGTCTACGTCTATCGCCGGCACGAGCAGCCCTGCCACGTGTGTGGGAGCGCGGTTCGCACCGAGGTCCTCGGCGGACGCAATCTCTTCTGGTGCGCGCGTTGCCAGCCGGTGTTCCGGTCGCGAGCGGGTCGATCGCGAGCCGGCCGATGATCCGCGCGGGATGGCGGTGGGCACTCTCTGACGTCGGGATTGCCTGCGCCCTCGCGGTGGTCGCGATCGCGACGTTGGTCGGCATGGGCTGGAAGCCCGATGACGTGCCCGTGAACCTCGTGTTCCTGCCGCTCGTGCTGGGCATCATGTTCTTGAGCAACCGTCTGCTTCCCGCCTTCGGCGGTTTCATCATCCTCACCCTTGTCGTCGCGGCCTTCCTCCAGGACGGCTTCACGGCCCGCGTCGTGGTGGCGATGTGTGTGATGTTCGGCCTCTCGGTCCTCGTGATCGTGCTGGCGCTGCGTCGAGGACACGTCGGCGTCGGGGCATTGCGCGGCCAGTCGATGCTGGTCGACCTGCGCGACCGGATCCTCGCTCAGGGTGAGATCCCGCGCTTGCCCGAGGGATGGCTCGTCGAGTCGGCACTGTCGTCGGCGGGCGGCTCGCCCTTCGCAGGCGACTTCGTGGTGGCGACCGCTGCCAACCGGGACCGTCGCATCGAGCTCGTCGTCGTCGACGTCTCCGGCAAGGGAGAAGCGGCGGGGACCCGCGCGCTCCAACTGTCCGGTGCGATGGGCGGCCTCGTCGCTGCCCTGCCGCCCAGCGAATTCCTGGCGGCGGCCAACGACTATCTCCTGCAGCGCGCCTGGGAGGAGGGTTTCGCCACGGCCGTCCACGTCTCCGTCGACCTCGACACCGGGGACTTCGAACTACGTTCGGCTGGCCATCCGCCGGCCGTCCAGCGCCAGGCGGGATCCGGTCGCTGGCAGTTGCTGCGCGCAGAGGGGCCGGTGCTGGGCATCGTCGATGACGCGGAGTTCGGCTGCCACCGCGGTCGGCTCGCTCCCGGCGACAGCCTCATGCTCTACACCGACGGGATGGTCGAGGAGCCGCGGCGCGACATCGACCTCGGCATCGACCACATGATGGGTGAGGCCGAGTCGCTGCTGCGGCACTCGTGGGACGGTCTGGCCCGTCGCCTCGTGTCGGCGGTCGGCTCGCCCGACGACGACCGGGCGCTGCTGGTGGTCCACCGGCGAGCCTGAGTTGGCGACCCTCGTTTGGGGCCCGACGTGTGCCGTGTGGCACGATTGCGCGTGGTCTTCGGCCGGGCGCGAGCCTGGCGGGAGATCAGCCGGGGATGTAGCTCAATGGTAGAGCCTCAGTCTTCCAAACTGATTACGCGGGTTCGATTCCCGTCATCCCCTCGAAGTGCGGTCCTCCCGGCCTGAACCACGGCCCGGGAGGCCGTGCCGCGGGGCGTAGCGTAGTGGCTAGCGCGCCTGCTTTGGGAGCAGGAGACCGCAGGTTCGAGTCCTGTCGCCCCGACAGATCTTCGTGATCGCCAACGATGGGCCTGCGCCTTTCCAGTTGGCACGGCCCCATCCATCTGACAAGTAGGAGAACACCTGTGAAGAGCGCCGTCGAGACCTTGAGCCCGACCCGGGCCAAGTTGACCGTCGAGGTGCCCTTCGAGGAGCTCAAGTCGAGCCTCGACGCGGCGTACCAGAAGATCGCGAAGCAGATCAACGTCCCCGGCTTCCGCCGTGGCAAGGTCCCGCCGCAGGTCATCGACCGCCAGGTCGGCCGAGGTGTCGTGCTCGACGAGGCTGTCAACGACGTGCTGCCGAAGGCCTACATGGAGGCGCTGCAGGAGAACAACCTGACGCCGCTCGCGCAGCCCGACATCGAGGTCACCAAGTTCGAGGACAACGAGGGCCTGGAGTTCACCGCCGAGGTCGACATCAAGCCCGAGATCACCCTCCCGGCGTACGACGGCCTCGAGGCGTCCGTCGACAACCTGGCCGTGAGCGACGAGGACGTCGCCGAGCAGGTCGACAACCTGCGGGAGCGCTTCGGCACCCTCAGCGACGTCGAGCGGGCCGCGAAGGACGGTGACTTCGTCGTCATCGACCTGGTCGCCACCAACGACGGCGAGGTCGTGGACGGCGCCGAGATCTCCGGCTTCTCCTACAAGGTCGGCAACGGCGGCATGATCGACGGCCTCGACGAGGCGCTCGTCGGCATGGGCGTCGACGACGAGAAGACCTTCACCACCCAGCTCGTGTCCGGCGACCTCGTCGGCCAGGACGTCGAGGTGGCCGTCAAGGTCACCCAGGTCCAGGAGCAGGAGCTCCCCGAGCTCGACGACGACTTCGCCCAGGAGGCGTCGGAGTTCGACACCCTCGCCGAGCTGCAGGACGACGTCCGCGAGCGGCTCACCCGCGGCAAGCGTCTCGAGCAGGCTGCCGCCGCGCGCGACGCCGTCCTCGAGGCCCTGCTGGAGAAGGTCGAGATCCCGCTGCCCGAGTCGATGGTGACCGAGGAGCTCAACGCTCGCCGGGCCAACCTCGAGCAGCAGCTCGCCTACGCCGGCATGACCCTCGAGGCCTACCTCGAGGACGAGAAGCAGACCCAGGACGAGTTCGAGGCCGACCTCGAGCGTCGCGTCCGTGACGCCGTGGCCGCCCAGTTCCTCCTCGACGAGATCGCCGAGAAGGAGGAGATGGGTGTCGACCAGGGTGAGCTCACCAACCACATGATGCGCCGCGCCCAGCAGTCCGGTCAGGACCCGCAGGAGTTCGTGAACCACATGTTCGAGCACAACCACGTGCCCGAGATGGTCCAGGAGATCCGCCGCGGCAAGGCGCTCCAGCTCATCGTCGAGGGTGCGACCGTCAAGGACGAGGCCGGCAACGTCCTCGACCTGAAGAACCTCCAGGGTGACGGCACCTACGCCGAGCCCGCCGCTGAGGGCGACGAGGCTGCTGACGAGACCGAGGCTCCCGCCGAGGCCTGATCCACGTCACGACTACCCCGTTGAGTGTACGACTGTGCACTGGGCGGGGTAGTCTGCATTTCCATGACCACCGCCCCGACCGTCGTGGACGCGCTCTCGCTCGGCGCCGCCGTTGCCGATGACCTCCTCGTCGCGACCGCCCGCGACACCCACGAGGCCATCTCCCGACGAGTCCACGGCGCGGTGCGCCTGGGGGTCGGACCGCTCGGCGTCCCCGTCGAAGCGCTGCACCGCGGCATCGCGGGCACCGTGTACGCCGCCCTCGGGCTCACCTTCCGCGGGGCGAGCATCGGCCTGGGGAAGCTTGCGGAGTCCGGCGTCGGTCCGGCCCTCGAGGACGGCCCGCGCGGCCGGTTCGTCAATGCGGCCGTCAACGGTCTGATCGGCGACGAGATCCGGCGCGAGCGACCCCGTCTCGCCATCGAGATGGCGGTGCGCCACGACGGTCGCGACGTCCCGCTGACCGCAGCCGGCCTCGCCCGGGCCTTCCCCGACGCCTCCGGTCGGATCGTGGTGTTCCTGCACGGACTGTGCGAGAACGAGGCGTACTGGCGTCGTCACCGCGACCAGGTCGGGACGACGTACGGCGAGAGCCTGGCGACCCGCGGCTGGACGCCGGTCTACATCCGGGCGAACACCGGTCTGCCGCTGCGGGAGAACGGCGTCATCCTCGCCTCCCTGATGCAGCGTCTGGTCGAGGCATGGCCCGGTGACATCGAACGGATCGCCCTCGTCGGGCACTCGCTGGGCGGACTGATCGTCCGCGCCGCCTCGGCGGTCATGAACGGCGTCGGCGACGTCGAAGGACCGGACCGGGTCGCGCCGGCACCGTGGAGCGACAAGGTCACCGACGTCGTCACCCTCGGCACGCCGCACCTGGGTTCGTGGTTCGCCGTGGGCGCTGACCATGCGAGCCGACACTCCGCGCGTTTGCCTGAGACGGCGGCCTTCGGTCGGATCATCGACAGGCAGGCGCCCGGCATCCACGACCTGATCGAGGGCCTTGCGCACGACGTCCCGCCACTTCCGCATGCCCGCTACCGCCTCGTCTCCGCCACGTTGACGACGTCGGCGCGCCATCCGGTCGCCCAGCTGATCGGCGACCTGCTCGTCACCCCGCGGTCCGCCGTCGGGCGCGACCGGCGCGGCACGGTGCTCTTTCCCGATGCGGAGGTCCTTCACCTCCCGAGGACCGATCACTTCGGACTGCTCAACCATCCCGATGTCCACGAGGCGCTCACGCGGTGGCTCGCGTGACGCGATCGAGCGATGATGTCGTCGTGAACGACTCCCAGCCGAGGGCGGCGCGCGAGTTGCGCGTCGAGACCCTGATCCAGGCGCCCGCGGCGCACGTGTGGGCGCTGCTGACCGACTTCGCGCAGATGGCGACCTGGAGCCCCGAGACCGTGCGGATGGTGCCGCTCAAGCCCGGCGGCTTGCGGGTGGGTCAGTGGTATCTCGGGATCAACCGGCGCAAGGCGGTCGTGTGGCCGACTCGGTCCGTCGTCGCCGACGTCACCCCCGAGCGCCGCCTCGTGTGGGACACCCCGTCCAGTGGTGCCCAGTGGATCTGGGAGATCGAGCCCGACCCGACCGACCCCCGTCGTACGCACGTCGTCCACCGACGACCGGTGCCGGGCCACCTCAGCCTCGGCAGCCGGATCGTCGCGCCGCTGCTCCTCGGTGGGACCGAGGAGCACGCCGACGAGCTCGAGGCCGGCATGGCCACCACGCTCGCCGGCCTCAAGGCCGCCGCCGAGGGCTGATCCCGGCGGTCGGCCCCGCCGTCCTCAGTCGCCGAAGTCGGTCCACCCGGTCAGCGTGTCGCGGCCCAGGGCCCACACCGCGGTCGAGGCGTCTCCGGTGCTGACGTAGGGCCCGGTGATGCTCGTTCCGTCCCGGTCGCCGGCCTTGCCGACGGCGGTGAGGTCGGCGGTCCACCCGATGTCGCCCGTCTTCCGGTCGAGCGCCTGGAGGGTCCAGGACTTCTCGTAGTCGGTGGCGATCTGCACGAATGCGTCGGCCGTCTCAGCCGGTACGCCGTCCGCACCGGGGCCGCTCCACAGGGTCTTGCCGGTCTTCGGGTCGAGATAGGACAACGCCATCCGGTCCGACTTCTTGTCATAGCCGGCGACCGCGATCTGGCTGCGGTCGCGGGTCCACCGCCACCCTGCGTCCTTGCCGAGATCGGTGCGCTGCCACACCGGGGTCGACGGGTCGTCCGCGGAGACGTCGTACAGCGCATCGCCGATCCCGATCAGACCGTCGGCAGAGATCAGGCGCCCGTCCTGGCTGTCCCAGGTCTGGCCGTTGACCTTCAGCAGGACCTGGTCGCCCTCGGTCACCTCGATCTTGTCGGTGCCGAAGCCGCGGTGGATCGTCCACGGGGTCTCGAGGAAGCGGCTCTTGCCGAGTGGGGTGGTGCTGAGCACCGCGCCGCTCTTGCGGTCGAGCTCGAACTGGGTGGCGTCGGCCTCTCCGGAGGGGGCCTCCTTCCAGGCTGAGACGGAGACGTTGTCGCCGCCGAGGTCGAGGGCGGGGGAACCGGGTCCGAGGCCTCGGAACTCCTCGACGCCGACGTCCTTCGACCACACGGACTTCATCGAGGCCGCGTCCAGGGCTGTCACGGCGAACGGCGGGGGATAGGCGCTGGCATTCGCGTCGGCCGGCGTCACGACTGCATAGACGACCCCGTCGCTGAGGACGGGACGGGTGCCGGGCGACAGGGTGACGGCGGCGCCCCCCGAGGCGCTGCCGTTCGTCGGGTCCACCCGGACCAGGGCGTTGCCGCGTTGGCAGACCAACGTCGTGTCGTCGAGTCCCCAGCAGCCGGTGAATCCGGATCCCTTCCACAGCACCTTGCCGGCGCCGGACACGCCGGCCAGCACCGGAGCGCCTTCGCCTCCCGACTCGTCGGCGGCCAGGACCACCAGCACGCCTCCGACGCTGATCCCCGCCGCACTGGGCACGTCGTCGTCGCCGACCGATCCCATCGGCTCGAAGCGACCGCCCTTGACGATGTCGCTCGCCTGCAGGGTCCAGGTGGTCCCCGGCTTCTTCAGCACGCCGGTCGCAGCCTCGGCCGGCGTGCCGTCCGACGGGGAGGCCCCGGACTTCCCGGGCTCCCCATCACCTCCGCCGCAGGCGCTCAGGGTGGGCACGGTGACGAGTGCGACCGTGGCGAGCACGGTGGCGAGACGGCGGGGAGCCGCGAGCATGGGGCCTCCTGGGTGGGAGTGGACTTCCGGGCAGGCTACCCGCGCAGCGGCTCCACCCGGGGGCACCCACAGCTCTCCGTGGCGTGCAGGTGAACCGGGAGCGGCGTCGAGCTGGTGGCCGCCCGCCCGGCCGGCGGCCCGAGGACCAGGTCGAGCGCGGTCCGCGCGATCACGTCGACGTCTTGTTGGACGGTGCTGAGCACGACTGCGCCGAAGTCGTTGCGCGGGTCGCCGTCGAACGAGATCACGGCGACGTCCTCGGGAACCCGAAGTCCGGCGTCCTGGATGGCCCTGAGCACGGCGGCCGTCTGCCCGTAGGTGCCGACGACGAGGCCGTCCACGGGTCTGCCGTCGGGTGTCGGGTCGGCGAGCAGGGCGCGCACGGCGGCGTAGGCGCCGGCGAGGCCGAGGTCGGTGCGGACCTGCCTCCCGGAGCCACCGAGAGCCGCGGTGAAGCCGGCGTACCGGTCCTCGACCGCGTGGCGGTCGCCCACGGCGCCGTCGGCATCGGTGAAGCCGCCCACGAAGGCCAGGCGGCGGCGGGCGTGGAGGTCGGTCAGGTGCTCGGTGGCCATCCGGCCCGCGGCGACGTGGTCGGAGCCGACCAGGGCATGGCCCGACGGGGTGGTGCTGTTGTGGGCCCACACGAGGGGGACCCGGGCGGCGTCGGCGATCGCGGCGAACCTCTCGCTCGCGGTGACGCTGACCGCGATCAGCGCGTCGACGCCGGCATCGACCAGGCCGCGGACGACCTCCTCCTCGAGGGCGGGGTCGAAGCCGGTGGTGGCGGTGATGACGAGTTGTTGCCGGCTGCGCCCGGCGCGCTCGACCTGGTTCACCAGTGCGCCGTACAGGGGCAGCGTGACGTCGGGGACGACGAGCCCGATCTGGCCCCAGGCGTGCTGCGCGACCCGCAGGGCGCGCGCGTTGCGGTCGCGTCGGTAGTCCAACTCATCGACGGCGGCGAGCACCCGCGCGCGCAACTCGTCGGAGACCGGTCGTGACCCCGGGTTCAGCACATAGCTGACCACCGCTGTCGAGGTCTGGGCCCGGCGAGCCACGTCGGCCATCGTCGTGCGTTTCATCGCTCTCCGTCCTATTGTCCACGACCCTAGATGTTGTCCATCTTAGTTTAATCGATTAGATTGCTCGACTATGAGTTCTTTTCGTGCCTCGGGTGTCACCTTCCTCGACCCCGACCGTGCCCATCTCGGGCACGTCCTGTTCACCGGCGCCGACGGCGTCACCCGCCTGATCGACCTCGACGGTGCGGTCCAGCGATCCTGGCCCTTCGCCGGGGTTCCTGCCCGGGTCCTCGACCCGGCGCGCAACGGTGGCCGCGTCGGCGACATCGGCGTCCAGCTGTCGGTCCTCGACGAGTCGCCCGGCGGCATCTTCGCCAACCGCACGATCGGCCGGGTCTCGTGGGACGGCGAGCCCGTGTGGGAGTGGGGCGCCGAGGCGCCCGGCGGTGCCGCCCGCCAGAACCACGACTGGGAGCTGCTGCCGAACGGCAACTGGCTGGTCCTGGTCACCTTCCCCCGCGTGGTGCCGGCCCTCGGCGACCACGTCGTCGGCGACCAGGGCCTGGTCGAGGTCGCCCCCGATGGATCCGTCGTGTGGATCTGGCGGGCCGGCGACCACCTCGACGAACTCGGATTCACCGAGGACGGGTGGGACCACCTGCGGCGCACGGTCGCCCGCCGTCCCGACGACGTGTGGGGCTACCTCGAGATCAACTCCGCCTCCACGCTCGGGCCCAATCGCTGGCACGACGCCGACTCCACCACCGTCTTCCAGCCCGACAGCATCCTGATCAGCTGCCGCAAGGCCAACATCGTGGCACTCATCGACCGGCGCACCGGCGCCGTGTCGTGGCGACTCGGCCCCGACTTCGGTGAGGAGCCCGGCGCCGAGCACCAGCGGATCAACACCCACCGGCTCCCTCGACCCGTCGACCAGCTCTCCGGCCAGCACAACCCACACCTGATCGCCGCCGGACTGCCGGGCGCCGGCAACATCCTTGTCTTCGACAACCAGGGCGGCGCCGGATATCCGCCCGCCGCGCTCGGGATCTACGCCGGCTCTCGCGTCCTCGAGATCGACCCCGGCACACGCGAGATCGTGTGGCAGTACACCGCCGAGGACTCGGGCCTGCCGCCCTGGCACTTCCACAGCTCCTTCGTCAGCAACGCCCAGCGACTGCCCAACGGCAACACGCTGGTCACCGAGGGGATGAAGGGCCGCCTGTTCCAGGTGACGCCCGACGGCGACATCGTCTGGGAGTACCACTCGCCCTACGAGGCGCAAGCGGTCGCCGGCGAGCCCGAGGTGCAGACCATCACGGTCCCGGGGGTCGACCGGTTCTCCCTGACCCGGCTGGTCTATCGGTCCCAGTCGGTGCCGGCCGACTGGCTGCCCGCCGGTACGCCGTTCAGTGCCACCGCGACCGACCGGACCGGCGGATGAGCAGGGACCCGGTCGTCGCGGCACGCGCACGCACGGGCGTCGCGGCCGGCCGCGGACGCGGGATCGGGCGGCTCGCCGCGGCACTGCTCGGAGTCGCCCTCGTCCTGGTCGTGTGGTCGCTCGTCGTCGCGACCGGCGCCTTCCCCCGAGCCCTGTTCCCCTCGATCGTCGAGATCGGTCGGGCCGGCCAGCGCCTCGCCGAGTCCGGCGACCTCTGGCCGGACATCACCGCCAGCGTGCGGCGCGCGCTCGTCGGATTCGCGCTGGGTGCGTCCGTCGGCTTCACCCTCGCCCTCCTGACCTCCGCGACCGCCGCGGGGCGGCTGCTCCTGCAACCCGTGCTGCGGCTGTTCGCACCGGTCCCGACGATCGGTCTCGTCCCGCTCGCGATCTTGTGGTTCGGCCTGGGCGAGAGCAGCAAGGTCACGGTCGTGGCGCTCGGCGTACTGGTGCCGGTGTGGATCAACAGCCACGCCGGCCTCGCCTCGACGCCCGCCGACTTCCTGCAGGCCTCTCGTTGCCTCGGTGCCGGTCGCTGGCTCACCCTGACCCGGGTCGTCGTACCGGAGGCGCTGCCCGACGTCGTGGCCGGCCTGCGGATCGGTGCCGCGATGGCCTTCGTCCTCATCGTCGTCGCCGAGATGACCGGCACGACCAACGGACTCGGCTACCGCATCTATCAGGCACAGCTCTTCTCGCAGACCGACGCGCTGATCTTCTGCCTGGTCGTGCTGGGCCTGTTGGGCGCGGCCTGCGACCGCCTGATCACCATCGCCGCCGCACCGGTCACCCGGTGGGCAGAGCAGGAGCGCTGAGATGACCATCCAGACCGACGGCGTCACCGTCCAGTTCGCCGGGACGCCGATCCCCTCCCTCCACGGCATCGACCTCACCTTCGAGGAAGGCTCCTTCACCGTGCTCGTCGGGCCGTCCGGCAGCGGCAAGTCGACGCTCCTCTACTGCCTCGCCGGGCTGCTGCAGCCCACCCGAGGATCGGTGACCGAACACGGCCGACCCGTTCTCGGGCCGGACCCGCGCCGGGGCATGGCCTTCCAGCGCGACATCCTGTTCCCCTGGCTCACGGTCGCGGGGAACCTGGCGTTCGCACTGAAGGCGAGCGGCGTACCCCCACGACAGCACCCGGAGCGGATCCGGGGGCTGCTGGCCGATGTCGGCCTCCTGCCCGAGGTCGCAGAGCAGCGTCCCAACCAACTCTCCGGCGGCATGCGCCAACGCGTCGGCATCGCCCGGATGCTCGCCGGCGAACCGGAGGTCTTGTTGATGGACGAGCCGTTCGCCGCGCTCGACGCGCAGACCCGGCTGCGGATGCAGGACCTGGTCGTCGACCTGTGGTCGCGGATGCGCCGCACCGTGGTCTTCGTGACCCACGACGTCGACGAGGCCATCCGGATCTCGGACCGGATCGTCGTGCTGTCCGAGGGACGGGTCAGCAGCCGGATCGACAACCCCCTCCCGCGGCCCCGTCCCGCCGCCGAGCTCGCCGAGCTCGCCGACTACAGCGCCCTGCGCAGCCGGCTCCACCACGAACTCCAACCCAGCTGAAGAACCTCACCCCGAGACAACAGGAGAACCAGATGTCCCACCGCACCCGACGTGCGATCGCCACGATCACCGCCCTGCTGGCCGGAGCCGCCGGACTCGCCGCCTGCGGTTCCACGACCGACGACGCCTCCGGGAAGCTCACCGTCGGCTTCGTGGTCGACCCGTCCTGGGCGCAGATCCCGGTCGCCCAGCAGGAGGGCTACTTCAAGGACCACGGGCTTTCGGTCAAGGTGGTCAACTTCTCGACCGGTGTCGAGGCGCTGCAGGCGCTGGCCGCCGGCCAGGTCGACGTCACCACGGCCGCCGACGTGCCCAGCGCCGCCGCGCTCGCCCAGTCGAGCGACCTCAAGGTGATCGCCGACGGGTCCCGATGGACCGGCTCGCGCATCGTGGCACGTCGCGACGCTGGCATCCAGAGCGTCGCCGACCTCGCCGGCAAGCGGATCGGTACGCCGGGCGGCACCAGCGCGGCGTACTTCGCGTCCTCGGTGCTCACCTCGGCCAAGGTCGACGCCGAGCTCGTCCAGGTCGCCCCGCCGGCGATCCTCACCGCTGCCACCCAGGGTGATGTGGACGCCGTCGCGATCTTCCAGCCCTATCAGGCCCAGGTCGTCGCCGCGCTCGGTGATGACGCCGTCGTGCTCGAAGGGGGTGCCGACACCTACCAGCAGCACAGCCTCTATCTCGCCACGGAGAAGGCCGTGAGCGGGAAGAAGAAGGAGCTGAAGGACTTCCTCGCCGCCCTCGACGAGGCCGGCGCGGATCTGGCCTCGGCGACGCCGCAGAGCACGAAGGCGGTCACCGCTGCGACGAAGCTCGACGCAGTCCTCGTGGCGACCGTCCTCGGCGAGTTCGACTTCACGTTGGAGGTGCAGCCGACACTCGCCGACGAGCTCAGGGCGCTGGGGGAGTGGGGCAAGGCCAACGACAAGCTTCCGACCGACGCCGAACTGCCCGACTACGGCTCCCTGCTGGTCGACACGTTCCTCCCCGCGAACTGACCTGAGCCCGTCGTACCCCGTTTGCCCGTCCGTCGCCGAGAGTCGGTGACGGACGGGCAAATCTGCTGTCGGCGAACAGCGGTGTGGAGCGCGTGGATCTGTCCGCCGGTCCGGCTAGGGTCGCAGACGTGACTCAGAATGTTGAGATGAACGGCGGCGCGGGGATCAGCTTCCTCGACGACAACATCTACAGCCGGCTGCTGCGTGAGCGGATCGTGTTCCTCGGCTCCGAGGTGCGCGACCAGAATGCCAACGCGATCTGCGCCCAGCTGCTCCTGCTGTCGGCGGAGGACCCCGAGGCCGACATCTTCCTGCACATCAACTCGCCCGGTGGTTCGGTCGACGCCGGCATGGCGATCTACGACACCATGAACTACATCCCCAACGATGTTGCGACCGTCGGCATGGGCCTGGCCGCCTCGATGGGCCAGTTCCTGCTGTGCGCCGGCGCCAAGGGCAAGCGCTACGCCCTGCCGCACGCGCGGATCATGATGCACCAGCCGTCCTCCGGCATGGGCGGATCCGCCTCCGACATCAAGATCCAGGCGCAGCAGTCGCTGCACATCAAGAAGGTGCTCCTCGACCTGATCGCCGAGCACACCGGCCAGAGCGTCGAGCAGATCACCGAGGACGCCGACCGCGACCGCTGGTTCACCGCCGCCGAGGCGCTCGACTACGGCCTGGTCGACCAGGTCATCAAGAGCGCCAAGGAAGCCACCAGCGAGGGCCGCCCGGCCCACAAGAAGGACTGAGCCATGAACTACTACATCCCGCAGTGGGAAGAGCGCACCTCCTACGGCTTCCGGCGGATCGACCCCTACGCCAAGCTGTTCGAGGAGCGCATCATCTACCTCGGCACGCCGATCTCCGACGACGTCGCCAACGCCGTCATCGCCCAGTTGCTGTGCCTGCAGTCGATGAACCCCGACCAGGACATCAGCATCTACATCAACAGCCCGGGCGGCTCGTTCACCGCGCTGACCGCGATCTACGACACGATCCAGTTCATCAAGCCCGACGTGCAGACCGTGTGCCTGGGCCAGGCGGCCTCGGCGGCGGCGATCCTGCTCGCGGCCGGCACCAAGGGCAAGCGCCTCGCGCTGCCCAACAGCCGGATCCTGATCCACCAGCCCTACACCGAGGGCACCTTCGGCCAGACCTCCGACATCGAGATCCAGGCCAACGAGATCCTGCGGATGCGCGAGCTGCTCGAGAAGATGATCAGCGACCACTCCGGCAAGCCGCTGGAGGAGGTCAGCCGCGACATCGAGCGCGACAAGATCCTCACCTCCGCCCAGGCGGTCGACTACGGCCTGATCGACTCGGTGCTCGAGTCGCTCAAGACCCCCGTCCTGGCCTGAGCTGCCCCGGCAGTCGGCAGGCACTTTCAAACACAGATGAAGACGAGCAACCCGCCGACGTACCCCTCGTGTCACGCTCCCTCCGGAGCGCCGCAGGGGGTACCGTCGGGTAGTTCGAACCTGAGGAGGACCCGTGGCACGCATCGGTGACGGTGGCGACCTGTTGAAGTGCTCGTTCTGCGGCAAGAGCCAGAAGCAGGTCAAGAAGCTCATCGCTGGTCCGGGTGTCTACATCTGTGACGAGTGCATCGACCTGTGCAACGAGATCATCGAGGAGGAGCTCGCCGAGGGCTCGGAGGTCGAGCTCGCCGACCTGCCCAAGCCCAAGGAGATCTTCGAGTTCCTCAACTCCTACGTCATCGGGCAGGAGCAGGCCAAGAAGTCCCTCGCCGTGGCGGTCTACAACCACTACAAGCGGGTCCAGGCGGGCGTCCAGCCCCTCGGAGCGTCCGGCAAGCACAGCAAGGACGAGGTCGTCGAGGTCGCCAAGTCCAACATCCTGGTCATCGGACCGACCGGCTGCGGCAAGACCTATCTCGCGCAGACCTTGGCCCGGATGCTCAACGTCCCCTTCGCGATCGCCGACGCGACGGCGCTGACCGAGGCCGGCTATGTCGGCGAGGACGTCGAGAACATCCTCCTCAAGCTGATCCAGGCCGCCGACTACGACGTCAAGAAGGCCGAGACCGGCATCATCTACATCGACGAGATCGACAAGGTGGCCCGCAAGGCCGAGAATCCGTCGATCACGCGCGACGTCTCCGGTGAGGGCGTGCAGCAGGCGCTGCTGAAGATCATCGAGGGCACCACCGCCTCGGTCCCGCCCCAGGGCGGTCGCAAGCACCCGCACCAGGAGTTCATCCAGATCGACACCACCAACATCCTGTTCGTGGTGGGTGGCGCCTTCGCCGGGTTGGAGCACATCATCGAGCAGCGGGTCGGCAAGAAGTCGTTGGGCTTCACCGCCGAGCCGCGCGGCGAGGCCGAGCGCGCCGCCGAGGACCTGCTCGCCCAGGTCCGTCCCGAGGACCTCACCAAGTTCGGCCTGATCCCCGAGTTCATCGGTCGTCTGCCGCTGATCGCCAGCGTCAGCCCCCTCGACCAGGACGCGCTCATCCAGATCCTCACCGAGCCCCGCAACGCCTTGGTGAAGCAATACAAGAAGCTCTTCGATCTCGACGGCGTCGAGCTCGAGTTCACCGAGGACGCCATCGGCGCCATTGCCGACAAGGCCCTCGAGCGCGGCACCGGTGCGCGTGGCCTGCGCGCCATCATCGAGGAGGTTCTCCTCCACGTGATGTACGACGTCCCCAGTCGTGGCGATGTCGCGCAGGTCGTCGTGACCCGGGAGGTCGTCGAGGACGACGTGCCGCCCACGCTGGTGCTGCGCGAGACCAAGCCGAAGAAGAAGTCGGCCTGATCGACGGCCTCGAGGGGTCAGGGCGCTCCGAGGGGGATCGTCGCCTCGGTGGGGATTCCCCACACGTCCATGGCCAGATGCAGGTCGTGATCCTGGCCGGCGGGTGCTGAGAAGTAGACACTGCGGACATACTGGCTGACGTCGACCTTCGGTGGCTGGAGCCCGATCGGCTCGCTGGGTTCGACGACATCGCCAGCGTCCAGTGAGGGCGTGACGACGAGGTCGCGCCAACGTGGCGTTCGGCCGTTGCGGGTCGCATCGTCGACGAGAAGGGCCAGGTCGACCGCGACGAAAATGGTCCCCTTCCTCGCCCACCCGACGCCGGGCAGGTACGGCGTGAGCGTGGGGGTCACCGTACAGCCGATCGAGACCGTGGTGCCGGGCTGCGTCGTCGTCCAGTCGTCCTCGCAGTCGATCGGTTCGCCGGTTGCCGCGGACCGGTCGTAGTAGGCCTCCGCGGCGCCTGCATCGCGTCGGTCGCCGGGACCGAGGCGCTGCTCGAGGCCGTCATAGGTGACGAGCGTCGTGACCTTGTCCTGGTCTGCGCCGGATGCAGGCAGATAGGTGGTCGTCGGCGTCGACCTGGGCGAGCCGTTCGACCCGAGCGCATAGGGAGCGGGCAGGTCGAACCTCTTGTCGCCCACCAGGACGGCGACCGTTGCCGGCTCGAAAATGGTGTTGGCGGTGTTGACGGCTCCGGACCCGCCGCCGATGTCATAGGCCAACCGGACCGGTAGGTAGTCCCATCCGCCGCCGGAGTCGTGCTTCTTGCCGTCCTTGGCGTCGCTGGCGGAGACGGAGTCGACAGCCTTGCCGAGCGTCAGCCGAAGGGCGCCGGCCGGGATCACCACCGTTGTGGTCTCACCGGCGATGGGGGCCGTGTCGACGGACGCCACTGCCGTGCGCGCGGTGCCCCCACATGCGCTGAGGCTGGCAAGAACAGCGAGCAGTGACGTCGCCAGTGCGCCCGTGCGTGACGACATCAGCGTCGTGTCCGCAGCTCGAACTTGAGGTTCAGGACCTGGTGGAACTGACTGCGGACCGCCTCACTCGCTGCCCGCCCGGCCGTGACGCAGAAGGCGTGCTCGTCCAGGGCCCGAACCTCGTCGGGGATCCGCACTTCGAAGACCTTCATCCCGATCGCCGAGAACACGACGCCGTCGTGCTCGCCGATCGCGTGGATCGCACCGAGGCCCCGCTCATATGCCTCGTTGCGTGGCCGCAGGCGCTCGCTCGGCGGTCGCACGGGCCGGCCCTCCTGACGTGTGCGCAGCTCGTAGAAGGCGCGCATCCGAGCCACCAACAAGAGGGGACACAGGCGCTCGAACTGCCACGCGATCTCATCCGCGGTGGCCAGACGGTAGTAGCCCGGCTCGAACCAGAAGCGGATGTCGCTGCGGCCGCTGATCTCGCCGTGCACCTGATCATCCGGGGTGTGTGCTGCGGCCTGCAGGTAGTCGATCGACAGCGAGGTCATACCCAGCTCACCTGGGAGTCGTTGTCGTCGGGCCGTCCGATGTAGCGCGGATGGGTGTCAGCCTCCGCGAGGTCGGGCGCAGGCGGGATGAAGTCCGTACGGTAGGTCTGCAGCATGCCCAGGGCAGCCGTCATCGCCTTGTCGACGCCCTCCTCCACCGTCTTGAGTCGGCCCTGCAACGTGGTCACGGCCTGCATCGCCTGCTTGATGACCTCCTCCGGCGTGTCCGCTTCGTCGCCATGGGAGTCGGGGTCGTTGCCGAGCTCCTTGGCCCCGGCGGCTCCCGCGGCTGCGACGGCATTGACCGTGCCGACAGCCTTGTCGGCGACCTCGGTGCCCTTCTTGAAGGCTTCGGCGGTCGTGACGCCAGCCGCGGTCAGCGTGCCCGCGATCCCGACGAAGGGAACGGCGACGGTCGCGGCAAGGCTGAGGACCTTGATCGCCATGTCCCAGTCGTCTGCATTGCACTCGTAGCAGTTCTCCATGGCCGACTGCGACTTGGTGACGATGTTGTCCAGGTTCTGCGGAACCTCGCTCCACACGTCGCGCAGGGCTTCGAGCGAACCCTTGAGGATGGCGATCGCGCTGTGGATGTTCTTCATCCGCAGTCGGAAGGGGAGGACGTGCTTGTCGAGGAAGGCGTTGGCCGCGAGACCGTCCCACTCGTTGATGTAGCGGGCTGCTCCGGTGAGGGCCACCAGGCCTGGATTGGTGGCCGGCGCGTAGGTTCCGGCTGGGTCCGCGAAGGCATCGGCCGAGACCGCGAACATCGCCTTCTCACACCCGGTGATGTCGCTATCCCAGCCCGCACCGTCCGGCATGGAGGTGAAGTCGCTGAACATCGTCGGGACGGCGGCGAACATGGTGCGCGAGTTCTCGGTGGCCCGCTCGACATCGGCATCGGTCGGTTGCATCTGGGAGATGTTGCCGGCCTCCCTGACGTCGTGCTCGGTCTGGACCTTGACGGCGGTCTCGTAGAGCTTCTGTGCCTTGGCCTGCAGCTGCGAGTAGTCCCACGCCATCAGTTCGTCCCCTTCCCGTCCTCGATGTCCTTGCGGCGACGGTTGAACTCAGCTGCGGCTTCACCGTCGGTGAGCTCGTAGTTGTTCGCGATCCAGACCAGCGCCTCACCGACCTCCTTGTAGTTGCTCGCGGTGGTCGAGAGGATGCCGTGCAGCTCGGCGGCATACGCATTGACCGATGCCTGCGGTCCGGAGGACGCGCTCGGAGAACTCCAACTCCCGCTGCGATAGAAGTTGCCGATGTACGACGGGATGCTGGTGGCGCCGGCCTCCAACTCACCCACCAGATCTTCCCCGATGAGGTTCTTGCCGGCGTTCCACAGGTTCGCCAGGTCGACGCCGAGTTCGTAGCCGTGGGATGTCACGGAGCACCACCTTGTCCATTCCGAGAATTGAGGGACCGGTGATGGACATGCCCGCAGGGGCCGAACCGAAACGTCAGTTCGGCGCAGTGTCCTCGCTCGCGGCCTCGGCGATCTCGGCGGTGACAGAGATGGCCGAGGCCGACTCGTCGATGGTGAAGACCAGGTCGCCGGTGATCTTTCCGGCGGCGATCAGGTCGGCCGAGGCGGCCTCCGCTGCCTTCACGGCCTTCTCCGGGCCGGTCACCTCGACCCGCGACAACGGCGTCTTCATGGTGACCTTGGCCTGCGACTTGGCGCCGCGGACACCCGCGAGAGCAGCGGCGACGGCGTCGATCATCGAGCCGTCGGAAGCGGCGGTCGAACCGAGTTCGGTGACCGTCGGCCAGGGGGCACGGTGGACCGAGCCCTCCTGCCACCACGACCAGACCTCCTCGGTCACGTACGGCAGGAAGGGGGCGAGCAGCCGGAGCTGAACCTGGAGGGCGAAGGCGAGGGTGGCACGGGCCGAGACGGAGGCATCGCTGTCGTCGGCGTACGCGCGCTCCTTGACGAGCTCCAGGTAGTCGTCGCAGAACTCCCAGAAGAACTTCTCGCTGACCTCGAGCGCCGTCGTGTAGTCGTAGGCCTCGAAGGCCTCGGTCGCGCGCCGGACCACACCGCCGAGTCGGCCCAGCAGGGCGACGTCGACCGGCTGGCTGACGGCAGCCGGGCTGAAGGTGGTCGCGCCCACGCTGCCGAGCACGAACTTGGAGGCGTTGAGGACCTTCATCGCCAGGCGACGGCCGACCTTCATCTGGGTCTCGTCGAACGGCGAGTCCAGGCCGGGGCGGGCGATCGCGGCACGCCAACGGACCGCGTCCGCGCCGTACTTGTTCAAGATCTCGTCCGGGACGACGACGTTGCCCTTCGACTTCGACATCTTCTTGCGGTCGGGGTCGACGATGAACCCGGAGATGGCGGCGTGCGCCCACGGCAGCCCGCCGAACTCGAAGTGGGCGCGCACCACGCTGCTGAACAGCCACGTGCGGATGATGTCGTGGGCCTGGGGGCGGAGGTCCATCGGGTACGTCGACGCGAACAGCGCCGGGTCCTCGCACCAACCGATCACGATCTCCGGTGTGAGCGACGACGTG
>JASLDK010000160.1 GCA_030145945.1 Nocardioides sp. | reverse complement strand
GACGAGCCCACCAACAACCTCGACCCGGCGTCGCGCGAAGAGGTGCTCAACGCCATCCGCCGCTACGAGGGCGCGATCGTGCTGGTCACCCACGACGAGGGCGCCGTCCACGCGCTCGAACCCGACCGGGTGCTGATCCTGTCCGACGGCGTCGAGGACCTGTGGAGCCCGGACTACGCCGACCTGGTCGCACTGGCCTGAGGTCTCGCCGTCGTACCCGGCATCCGGGTCGTCAGGACGATGGTTCCACGACCCGAATGCCGGGTACGACGCCCAGCGGGTTGCGTCACTCGCTGCTGATCGCGTCCAGGACGTTGAGGCGTGCCGCGCGGATCGACGGTACGACCGCGGCCAGCACTCCGACGACGACCGCGATCAGCAGGAACACCAGCAGCTGGCCGAGCGGTAGTCCGAGGCTGGTCAGGTTCTCGGACAGCGAGCGCTGCAGCAGGATCCCGATGATCAGCCCCAACGCCATGCCGAGGACGGCACCGAGGACCGCGATCGCCACGGACTCGAGAGTCACCATCCGGCGTACCTTGGACCTGCTCATGCCGACCGCCCGCAGGAGTCCGATCTCGCGGGTTCGTTCGATGACGCTGAGTCCGAGGGTGTTGACGATGCCGATGACGGCGATCACGATCGCGAGGGCGAGCAGTCCGTAGATGATGAACAACAGTTGGTTGACCTGATCGCGGATCGAGTCGGAGAAGCTCGCCTTGTCGAAGACGCCGACGATCGGCGCGACCGAGGCGACCTTGTCGACGGCGTCACGAACCTTGGCGGGGTTGGCTGACGGATCGACCAGGACGCTGAGGGTGGAGTCCTGGCGGATCACACCGGCTGCTGCCATCTGGTCGAGCGGGATGGTGACCTCCCCGGTGGACTCGGATCTCGCGATGATGCCCACGACCTTCAGGTGCAGGACCGTGCTCCCCGGGAAGCTCAGGTCGAGCGGACTGCCGACGTGGATGTCGAGGTCCTTCGCGACGCCGGCGGCGATGACAGCCTCCGCGCCGGTGGGCGTGGCCTTGCCGGAGCTGGGCTTGATGTCGTAGATCCGGGCGAACGCCGGGTCATTGCCGGTGACCATCACACTCTCGCCCGCGGCGCCAGTCGTGGCCGCCTTCGCCATGGACCACTGCTGTCGGCTCACGACGTCGACCCCTGGCACCTTCTCGACCGCGTCCCCGATCGAGGTCGAGAACGGCAGCAGGTTCGAGTTCTGCACCAGCAGGTCGGCGTTGAACTGCTCATCGACCACGTCGTTCACCGATGCGTTCAACGATGCAGCGAGTACGCCGATCGTCGACACCAACGCAAGCCCGATCATCAGCGCCGACGCCGTTGCGCCGGTGCGACGTGGGTCGCGCAGCGCGTTCTCACCCGCGAGGCGCCCGGTGGTCCCGAATGCTGCACCGAAGAGGCCGCGACACGCGGCGAGCACAGGCTTTCCGATGACCGGGCTGATCGCGGCGACGGTGAGGATCCAGATGACCGCGCCGATGCCGATCATGGCGGCGTCATTGCCCGGCCCGTGCAGGGCACCGGTGACGGCGAAGGCGGCACCGACGACGAGCAGCACCGCTCCGATCGCGGTACGCCGACGAAGTGAGCCGCGCTCGGGAACCGCATCGGCCCGCATGGCGGCGACGGGTGGGACCTTGGCCCCGCGTCGCGCAGGGAGATAGGCGGCCGCAACGGTCACGACGATGCCCACGACATAGCTGGTGATGATCGTGCCCTCGGAGAGCACGAGCGCGTCACCGGCGATGTCGAGCCCCAAGGATCGGAAGACCGCTGCGAGGCCGCGCGCCAGGACCAGGCCCAGCACGATGCCCGCCGTGGTCGCGACGACCGACAGGACCCACGCCTCGAGCAGGACCGAGCGGGTGACCTGGCCGCGGCTGGCGCCGAGCGCCCGGAGCAGGGCCAGCTCGCGTGAGCGTTGCGCCACCAGGATCGAGAAGGTGTTGACGATGATGAAGCCGCCGACGACCACGGCGATGATCGCGAACACCAGCAGGAAGGTGTCGATCACGTTGAGGAACTTGCCGATGGCGTCCTGCGACTCGGCTGCCACCTTGTCGCCGGTGACACCTTCGAAACCGGCAGGCACCACCCTGTCGGCGGCCTTCACCAGCTCCCGCTGGCTCACACCCTCGGTTGCGGTCAGGCTGATCTGGTTGAAGGCGTCCTTGCCCTGGAGGAAGAGCGACTGGGCGGCATGCGTCGTGAAGACCAACAGCGTCGCGCCCGCCGTACCCCCGCCGTTGAACTCGGCGGTGCCGACCAGCTCTGCTCGCCGGTCGAGGGCACCGAAGGGCGCCAACAGCTTGACCTGGTCGCCGATCCGATAGTCGCCGGCCTTGGCTGCGGCGCGGTCGAGGACGATCTCGTCGTCGGTCTCCGGCCATCGACCAGAGACGAGCCTCATCGGCCGTTCGCCCTCCATGTTGGGGCCGTCGGTGTGGTTGAAGGCCAGGGTGGGCGCGCCGGTTCCGCCGACGAGGGTGCCATCGCTGGCGAGGAGGTTGATCCCGAAGCCGACGACGTCGCCGTCAGCCCGGGCGACCTGCGGCAGCGCTGCCAGACGAGCGACGTCGTCGGGTGTGAGGGCGCGGTCGGTCTGCGCCGAGGCGCCGCCCTCGAAGGATGCGGTGCCGGCAGGACGCACCACCGCGTCCGGGGTCGAGCCGTGGATGATGCCGTTGAAGGTCGCCGAGAGCCCGTTGCTGAAGACGAGGACGCCGGACAGGAACGCCACGCCCAGGATCACCGACAGGCCGCTCATCAGCAGCCTGACCTTGCGGGCCAGGAGGTTGCGCAGGGTCAGCCGAAGCACGTCATCCGCTCCAGGATCAGCTCGCGGGTGGGCTGCCGGACCTCGTCGACGACCCGGCCGTCCGCGAGGAACACGACGCGGTCGCAGTAGGACGCGGCGACGGCATCGTGGGTCACCATCACGATGGTCTGTCCGAAGTCATCGACGCTTCGTCGCAGGAAACCCAGCACCTCGGCACCCGACGTGCTGTCGAGGTTGCCGGTCGGTTCGTCGGCGAACATGATCGCCGGCTTGCTCACGAGCGCTCGCGCGCAGGCGACTCGCTGCTGCTGACCTCCGGACAGCTGGGAGGGTCGATGACGAAGGCGGTCCCGCAGGCCGACAGTGTCGATGACGGTGTCGAACCAATCGGGATCTGCCTTGCGTCCCGCGAGACTCAACGGGAGCAGGATGTTCTCCTCCGCCGTGAGCGTCGGCACCAGGTTGAAGGCCTGGAAGACGAAGCCGATCCGCTCCCGACGCAGCGCGGTCAGTGCCTTGTCGCGCAGGCTGGAGAGTGTGACGTCGCCGATCTGGACCTCACCTTGCGACGGCGCGTCCAGGGCGGCCAGACAGTGCATCAGGGTGGACTTCCCCGAGCCGGACGGGCCCATGATCGCGGTGAACTCAGCCGCCGCGATGTCCAGTGAGACACCATCGAGCGCGCGGACCTCCGAGTCGCCGCGGCCGTAGCGCTTGTGCAGGTCGATGGCGCGAGCCGCGACGGGGGTGGTCATGGCCCCACCCTGACAGAGCCCGCCGACGACCCGCATCCGGAATCACCCCGAGCAACCCCCGGGGTTCCCTAGGGTGGGGTCATGGCGCAGGCACGGTTCGTGGGGGCGATCGACCAGGGTACGACGAGCACCCGGTTCATGGTGTTCGACCACAGCGGCTCGGAGGTGGCCCGCCACCAGCTCGAGCACCAACAGATCCTGCCGCGACCCGGCTGGGTCGAACACAACCCGGTCGAGATCTGGGAACGGACCTCGGCCGTCATCCAGACCGCCCTGGGGAAGGCCCGTCTCGACGCCGTGGACCTCGCCGCGATCGGGATCACCAACCAGCGCGAGACCACGATCGTGTGGGAC
This sequence comes from Nocardioides sp., assembly GCA_030145945.1. Classification (GTDB taxonomy): domain Bacteria; phylum Actinomycetota; class Actinomycetes; order Propionibacteriales; family Nocardioidaceae; genus Nocardioides. The sequence goes on along the minus strand of JASLDK010000160.1, from coordinate 2,631 downwards.
CGACACACGGGTCGGCCCTTCTACAACGCGATCGTGTGGCAGGACACGCGCACCGATGCCATCGCCGCCGCCCTGGACCGGGACGGTCGCGGTGACGTCATCCGCCATCGGGCCGGGCTGCCGCCAGCGACGTACTTCTCCGGCGGCAAGGTGCAGTGGATCCTCGAGAACGTCGTAGGCGCGCGGGAGGCGGCCGAGCGCGGCGACGCGCTGTTCGGTACGCCGGACACGTGGGTGTTGTGGAACCTCACCGGCGGGCCGGAGGGCGGTGTCCACGTCACCGACGTCACGAACGCCAGTCGCACGATGCTGATGAATCTGGAGACGCTCGACTGGGACGACGAGCTGCTCGAGATCTTCGGCGTCCCACGCGCGATGCTGCCCGAGATCCGGGAGTCGTCGGCGACCACGGCGTACGGCGTGGCCGGTGTCCACGGGCCGTTCGCCGGTGAGGTGCCGATCACCGGGATCCTCGGCGACCAGCAGGCCGCGACCGTCGGGCAGGTCTGCTTCGAGCCCGGCGAGGCCAAGAACACCTATGGCACCGGCAACTTCATGTTGCTCAACACCGGCACGGAGATCGTCCGGTCGCGGTCGGGACTGTTGACCACGCCGGCCTACAAGTTGGGTGACGCGCCGTGCGTCTATGCCCTGGAGGGCTCGATCGCGGTCACCGGATCGGCCGTGCAGTGGCTGCGCGACCAGCTCGGGATCATCAGTGGCGCGGGCGAGTCCGAGGCGTTGGCGCGGCAGGTCGACGACAACGGCGGCGTCTACTTCGTGCCTGCCTTCTCCGGCCTCTTCGCGCCCTACTGGCGCTCCGATGCCCGCGGCGCGATCGTCGGCTTGTCGCGCTTCAACACCAACGCCCACGTCGCCCGGGCCACGCTGGAGGCGATCTGCTACCAGTCCCGCGACGTGATCGAGGCGATGTCGGCGGACTCCGGCGTCGAGCTGGAGGTGCTCAAGGTGGATGGTGGCGTGACCCTGAACAGTCTGTGCATGCAGATCCAGGCCGACGTGCTCGGCGTACCGGTTTCTCGGCCGGTTGTCCCTGAGACGACGGCGCTGGGTGCTGCCTATGCGGCTGGCCTCTCGGTCGGCTACTGGCGCGACACCGGCGAATTGCGGCAGAACTGGCGTGAGGACACCCGCTGGGAGCCGGCGTGGGACGAGGACCGCCGCGAGGCGGGCTATGCGCAGTGGAAGAAGGCGGTCCAACGCACCCTGGACTGGGTCGATGTGGAGGCAACGCCGTGAAGACCGCACCCCTCTCGCCCCGGGCGCGCAGCGCCGCGCTGAAGAGGCTCGCGTCGCAGCACCTCGACGTCCTGGTCATCGGTGGCGGTGTCGTCGGCAGCGGCGCGGCCCTGGACGCCGCAACCCGCGGACTGTCGGTGGGTCTGGTCGAAGCGCGTGACTTCGCGTCCGGTACGTCGAGCCGCAGTTCGAAACTGATCCACGGCGGCCTGCGCTACCTGGAGATGCTCGACTTCCGTCTCGTCGCGGAGGCGCTCAAGGAGCGCGGACTGCTGATGCAGCGCCTGGCGCCGCACCTGGTGCGCCCGGTGCCCTTCCTCTATCCGCTCACCGGCCGCGGGTGGGAGCGGTGGTATGCCGGCTCGGGTGTCGCGCTCTACGACGCGCTGTCGAAGGCGAGCGGGTACGGCGACCGGATGCCGGTGCACAAGCACCTGACCCGGCACGGCGCGCGCAAGGCGTTCCCGTCGTTGCGCAAGGACGCCCTGGTGGGCGCGATCCGCTACTACGACGCCCAGGTCGACGATGCCCGCCACACGATGTTCCTGGCCCGCACCGCCGCGACCTACGGCGCGGCCGTCGCCTCCCGCACGCGCGTGCTCGGACTGATCAAGGAGAGCGAACGCGTCGTGGGGGCGTCCGTGATCGATCTCGAGACAGGCAACCGGTTCGAGATCCGTGCCTCCCAGGTCATCAACGCGACGGGCGTGTGGACCGACGAGACCCAGGCGATGGCGCGCGAACGCGGACAGTTCAAGGTCCGTGCCAGCAAGGGCATCCACCTCGTCGTCCCGCGGGACCGGATCCGCGGCGAGACCGGGCTGATCCTGCGCACGGAGAAGTCGGTCCTCTTCGTGATCCCGTGGAAGCGGCACTGGATCATCGGCACCACCGACACCGACTGGGCCCTGTCGAAGGATCACCCCGCCGCCAGCTCCAGCGACATCGACTACCTCCTCGAGCACGTCAACCGGGTGCTCGAGGTGCCCTTGACCCGCGACGACGTCGAGGGCGTGTACGCCGGCCTGCGGCCGTTGCTCGCCGGGGAGTCCGAAGCGACCTCCAAGCTGTCCCGCGAGCATGCGGTGGCGCACAGCGTCCCCGGACTCGTGGTGGTCGCCGGAGGGAAGTACACGACCTACCGGGTGATGGCAGCCGACGCCGTCGACGAGGCGGTGCACGGCCTGGAGACCGTGCAGGGACGCACCGTCGGACCCTGCGTCACCGAGACGGTGCCGCTGGTCGGCGCAGAAGGCTATGCGGCGCTGTGGAACCAGCGTCGGGCGCTCGCCAACCATTCGGGGCTGGCGATCAACGGGGTCGAGCACCTACTCGAGCGCTACGGCTTGCTCGTGCAGGAGATGTTCAAAC
>JASLDK010000133.1 GCA_030145945.1 Nocardioides sp. | reverse complement strand
CACAGCCGGCACGGCGACAGAGCCGCGACGTCGGGCATCGCGCGCAGCGTCGGCTCCATGAACACACGTGCGACAGCGAAGATGAGTACGCAGTGGGGCCTGATCACGCGGCAGCAGGCGCTCGATGCGCGGATGGCGATCCATCAGGTCGAGTGGCTGGTGAAGTCGGGGGCGTGGGTCGCGGTGCGGCGGGGTGTCTATGCCGAGAAGAGGTACGTCGACCTGCTGACGACCGACGTGCAACGGCGCCTCCTGGCCGACCGCGCCGCTAGTCTGCGGATCAAGCAGCGCCACGTGATGAGCCACCACTCGGCGGCTCTGCTGCTGCGGATGCCGGTGCTGCGCGAGCGCAACCCGTTCACCCATGTCGGACGGCCGGGCATCGTCGGCGCGCACCTGCGCCATGGAGTGAAGCACCACCTGGCGCCGTACTCCTCCGACCAGGTCACCTCGACCGACGGGGTGCTGGTGCTCGACAAGGCGCGGACCAGCCTCGACATCGCCCGCGAGCACGGCTACCTCCAGGGCCTGGTGGCTGCGGACGCCGCGATGCGGACGGGTACGACGCGAGCGCAGCTGGAGGAGGCCGCGTCCGTGATGGCGCACTGGCCGAACGTCGGCATCGTCCACGACGTCATCGCATCGGCCTCGCCCCTGACCGATTCGATCGCCGAGACGTTGGGACGCGACTTCGTCATCGAGCTCGGGTTCGGCGTCCCGCAGGTGCAGTTCGGACTGACCGCCGACGGGCGGACTGTCTGGTGTGACCTGCGGCTCGGGCGGCACATGTTCGAGATCGACAGCAGGCTCAAGCTGATGATGCTGGCCGAGGGCGGTTTCGCGGTGACCTCACCGGAGCAGGCATTGTGGGAGGAGAAGCTGCGGCAGGACTTCGTGACCGGCTTCAAGACCGGCGTCTCGCGGATCACCTGGAACGACTTCTTCGGACGCCAGCGCAGGAGCGGGCTCGAGCGGTGCCGCCGCGAATACCTCGACACATGCAGCCGGTTCGGGACCGACATCACCGACCTCGCGCAGTTCCGTCCGCGGCGCGCGAAGCCGCGGGTCGCCGTACCGGTGGGTCCGTTGCTGCCCTGCTGGCTGCCCTGACCCGAAACGGGGACTACCCGGCGGTTGACGGCACCAGATCGCCCGAATTTCGGGAAAACAGTGCCGTGAACCGCCGAGTAGTCAGGTGGACGGCGTGTTACACGACCGCGGTCAGCACCGCCCAGCCGCAGCCGCGTCAGCTGATCAGCTCGTCCAGCCGGTTGTAGACGTCGGCCGAGCCCTGGAGCACCCGGCTCTCGCGTCCGTCGATCGACACCGGGACAGGACCCTGGACGGTGATCCGGCGGACCTCGCGGAGCTGGGTGTCGAAGTCGGCGGTGGCGTAGTGCTGGGTGGCACGGTTGTCCCAGATGGCGACGTCGCCCTGCTCCCACGTCCAGCGCACGGTGTTCTCGAGCTTGGTGACGCGGTCCTGGAGCAGGTTGAAGAGGGTCGAGGACTCCTTGGAGTTGAAGCCGACGAAGTTCTTGAGGAAGTGGCCGAGCAGCAGGGCGCGTTCGCCGGTCTCCGGGTGGATCCGGACCACCGGGTGCTCGGTCTGGTAGACGGTCGAGGCGAACTCGGAACGGCTGAACTGGGTGTTCGCCTCGCCCTGCTCGGTGTAGTGGTTGGCGTAGTCGTAGTCGTTGGTGTGCACCGCCCACAGGTCGTCGACGAGCGCCTTGAGCTGCGGCGGCAGTGCCTCGTAGGCCGTGACGGTGTTGGCCCACACCGTGCTGCCGCCGTACGCCGGAATGGTGACGCCCCGCAGGATCGAGAACGCCGGCACCCGGTCGACGAAGGAGACGTCGGTGTGCCACGAGTTCGCGGCCATGCCCTGGGTGGCCTTGAGGGCGAGCACGCGGGCGCTGCCGGTGTTGACGGTCGGGTGGGCGGTGGTCAGCTCACCGAGCAGCTCGCCGAACGCGATCTGGCCGTCGTCGTCGAGGTGGTCCTGGCCGCGGAAGAAGACGACCTTGTGCGCATTGAGGGCGGAGCGGATGTCGGCGACGGTCTCCGGCGCGAGGTCCCCGCCGAGGCGTACGCCGTCGATGCGGGCGCCGATCCGGCTGCCGAGCTTGCTCACCGTGATGGTCGTGGGAGCGGCGGTCTCGCGGTCGAGGCTGATGGTCATGGGAGGCGTCCTTCATGTGGCTTGGGGAATTCCCTGGGAGGTCGTCAGGGATCGAACGAGGCTCAACGGTGGGGACGAAACCCGCGCCGGACAAGGCTTTCGCTCATCGTGAGGCGAACCCGCCCAGATCGCGGGACACGGTTTCACGACACCGTCCGACGTGTTCTACAGTTTGTCGAGTAGGTTGATAGACAATTCAGATCGACCATCCAGCCCACCACGCAGATCGGCAACCGGAAAGGAGGCACGGCCATGTCCCGCTCACCGATCATCACCGTGTCCCGCGGCCGGTTCAGCCCGACCGCGACCCAGGTGCTCGAGCAGGTCCGTACGGCGGGCCGGACGTCGCGCGACGAGATCGCCGCAGCCACGGGCCTCAGCTCCGCCACCGTGGGGCGCACCGTCGCACTCCTCGTCGAGCGCGGACTCGTCCGCGAACGCCCCGACCTCGCCCGCCCCGGCGTCACCGGCCGCCCCGGCGTACCCGTCGAGGTCGACCCCGACCGCTACGTCACCATCGGCGTCCACGTCGGTCGCCGGATCGCCACCGTCGCCCTCGGCGACCTGACCGGCCGGGCCCTCGCCTCGACGACGGTACGACGCCCGCTCGGCGCCGAACCCGACCTGGAGCAGCTCAGCCGGGAGGCGGCGGCCCTGCTCGGCGCACATCCCGGCCGGGTCGCCCTCGCCGCCGGCCTGGTCGCACCCTGGCAGGAGATCGGACTGGTCCCGAGCGAGCGCGAGGCCGAGCTGCACGAGCTCACCGGCCTCCCGGTCCGCACCGGCGACCACATCTCCGCGGTCGCGGCCGCCGAGTTCCTCCACCGCCGTCAGACCCATCACCTGGCCCACAGCCCCCGTGGAACCGGGGGTCTGACGCTCTACCTCTACGCCCGCGACACCTTCGGCTGGTCCGTCGCCGTCGACCGCGGCGTGCAGACCGACGTCACCCGCGCTGCCAGCCTGACCCACTTCCCCACCGGCACCGACATCGCGTGCGGCTGCGGACGCACCGGTTGCCTGGCCACCGCCATCGACACACTGCCCGCGATCGAGCGGGCCCGGCTGCTCGGTGCCATGGCGGGCTCCGTGCGCGACATGCTCTCCCCCGACCGGGTCGTCCTGGTCGGCCAGGCCTTCACCGGCGAGCCCGACCTGCTCGACATCATCGTCGCGGCCTACGACGAGCACACCGCCCTCGACGCGCGGATCCCCGTGTCGTTCACCCGCTTCGGCAGCGACATCCAGGCGATCAGCGCCTGCACCGTCGCCCTCGGCCCCGTCCTCGACGACCCGCTCGGCTGCATCGACCTCGCCGGCATCAGCACCGTCGACAACACCGTCGGCAGCGGCGCCGGCGACGTCGACGGTGCCTGTCGACCCGGCGCCTGACCACCCTCCCCCGACCGGGTCTCGTGACCCTCGCTGCGCGAGCTCCTCGACCTCCGGCAATGCCTCCCCCGGCAACACCGAACTCCGGCGTACTACGCCACCCCGACTTCCCCGGTCAGCACTCCGCCTGACCACCGATGAAAGGAACATCCGTTGTCCAGCTCCACCCCCGCGCACCCGCGCCGACGAGCCCGACGTACCCGACGCCTGGCGGCTGCCGTCCTGGCCGCCACCACCGTGCTGACGGTCACCGCCTGCTCGTCGGCCGTCGACGACCTGAAGGCCACGTCGAGTGCGCGTCAGGAGGGCGGCACCCTGCGCGTCGGTGCCCTCAACGACATCGTCCCCGCGCGGATCTTCACCAACTCCAGCGACTCCATCAACCTGTTGATCGGCAGCGTGTACGACTCCCTCATCGACTACCCGCTCGACAAGCTCGAGCCGAAGCCGTCGCTGGCGACGTCATGGAAGCTATCCGACGACGGCACCCAGCTCACCCTGCAGCTGCGCGACGACGTGAAGTTCCACTCCGGTCGACCGTTCACCAGCAAGGACGTCGAGTTCAGCATCAAGACCTGGGCCGACCCGGTCTGGACCGTGCAGCTGCAGCGCACCGCCGCGGCCATCACCGGCTTCGACACCAGCGACGAGCACGCGATCACGTTGACCTTCGCGCATCCCCTCAGCAACATCTTCGACCTGCTCGACATGCTGCCGATCATCGACAAGGACTCGATCGACCAGCTCCGTGAGGGCAAGGCCTTCGTCGGCACCGGCCCGTTCAAGTTCGAGTCCTGGAGCCCCGGCTCGAAGATCAGCTTCACCCGCAATGACGACTACTGGCGCGGGAAGCCGTCGCTCGACGGCATCGACGTCAGCGTCATCCCGGATCCGCAGGCCCAGGTCTCCCAGCTGCGCGCCCACCAGCTCGACCTGATCCTCGGCGCGTCGTACCGCGACTTCGAGAGCCTCGGCAAGGACAAGCAGTTCCACGTCAACCAGTGGGACGGCGCCGAGGGCCAGGTGTACGTCGGCACCAACGTCACCAACCCGGCCCTCGCCGACGTGCGGGTCCGCCAGGCGATCGCGTTCGCGCTCGACCGCAAGCGCGTGGTCGACGAGGTCTACCGAGGGGCCGCGATCCCGATCAGCCTGCCGTGGCCGAGCTATTCGCCGGCGTACGACGAGAAGGCCAACGCGACCTATGACTTCGACCTCGACAAGGCCAAGGCGCTCGTCGAGGAGGCGAAGGCCGACGGCGTGAAGATCCCGAAGCTGCCCCTCACCTATCCGGCGGAGAACCCGGCGTACGGCGCGATCGCGCAGATCGTGCAGGCCGACCTGGCCAAGGTCGGCATCGAGGCCGAGCTCGACCCGCAGGAGCAGGCGCAGGTGATCCAGCAGCTGATCGGCGCGAAGTTCCAGGGCCTGTGGATCCTCAACCACGCCTATGCGCACTACTCGCCGTCGACGCTCGCCGTGTCGGCGTACCCCTTCAACGCCGACCACAACGCGTCGCTCTACGTCAACGCCGACTACAAGGCGATCGCCGACAAGGTCTGGAACCAGAAGCCCGGCGAGGTGGCCCCGGCCGACTATGCCGCGCTGGATGAGCAGCTGCTGAAGGGCTCGTTCCTGCTGGAGATCGCGATCACGCTGCCGCAGGACGCGAGCAGCGCGCAGGTCCACGACATCGGCGAGACCAAGCGTGGCGAGCCACTGTTCTACGACACCTACCTGACCAAGTGATCCCCACGGAATGAGTGCAGAGCAATGATCCGCTACCTCCTCAGCAGACTGGGCTCGGCCCTGCTGGTGACGGTGCTGGCCTCGATCGGGATCTTCGCCCTGATCCGGCTGGTGCCCGGCGACCCGGTCTCGGTGCTCGCCGGGCCGGACGCCACCCCCGAGTCCCGCGCGGCCATCCGCGCGGAGCTCGGGCTGGACCAGCCGTTCTGGAGCCAGTACGTCCACTGGATCGGCGATCTGGCGCGCTTCGACCTCGGTCCGTCGTACAAGCTCGGAGGCGACGTGGGCAGCCTGATCAGCGACGGTGCCCTCAACACCGTGGTGCTGACGCTGTTCGCGCTGGTGCTGGCCTCGGTCGGTGCGATCGCGGCCAGCACCGCCGCGGTGGTGTGGGACAGGCGGTGGCTCAACTCGCTGCTGTCCGCCCTCAACACGGCGGCGGTCGCGGTGCCGACCTTCGCGACCGCGCTGGTGCTGGTGCTGGTGTTCGCGGTGCGCTTCCCCGTCCTCCCGGCCGGGGGTACGCCGCCGGGCGGGTTCTTCTCGCATCCCGACATCGCCTTCCAGTACCTCCTCCTGCCGGGTCTGGCCCTCGCCCTCCCGGCATGGGCGGCACTGACCCGGTTCCTCACCGAGGGACTACGCACCCAGATGCAGCAGCCCTACGTCACCACCGCGCGGGCACTCGGGATCCCGCGGCGTCGGATCGTGCTCACCCAGGCGCTGCGCAACGCGCTGCCGTCGTCGATCACCGTCCTGGGCATCCAGTTCGGCACCCTGCTCGGCGGCGCGATCCTGGTCGAGGCGGTCTTCGCCTGGCCCGGACTGGGCCGGCTCATCGAGCAGGGGATCTCCTCGCGCGACTATCCCGTCGTGCAGGTCCTGCTGCTGCTCTCGGTCGTCGTGTTCGTGCTGACCCAGCTCGCCAGCGACCTCATCCATGCGTGGCTCGACCCGCGCGTGCGACTGAACGGAGTCTCGTGATGACCCTCGACGTGGCCCTGCAGGAGCCGTTGAGCCCTGTTCCCGTCGGGCCGACGGCCCAGGATCCCGGGCCCGTACGACGCCCCGGCCTGCTGCACACGCTGCGGCACGGCCGGGGCCTCGTGGGGGTCGTCCTCGTCACCGCGGTCGTGGTGCTCGGCGTGCTCGGGCCGCTGCTCGCGCCGTACGGGCCCACGGAGCAGGTCAAGGGCGCCAACCTGCTCGGACCGAGCACCGGGCACTGGCTCGGCACCGACGAGCTGAACCGCGACATCTGGTCCCGCACCCTCTACGGCATCCGGGCCGACCTGATCGTGGTCTTCGCCGCGGTCCCGGTCGGCGCCGTGCTCGGCGTACTCATCGGACTGGTCACCAGCTGGTGGACGGTCACCGACGTGATCGCGCAGCGGGCCTTCGACCTGCTGCTCGCCTTCCCCGCGCTGATCCTCGGCATCCTGCTGACCGCCTTCTTCGGACCCGGCCTGCTGACCGTCGGCGTCGTCATCGTCGCTCTCGAGATCCCCGTGTTCGGACGGCTGGTGCGCACCGCCGTGCGGACGGTCCGCGAGATGCCGTTCGTGGAGGCCTCGCAGGTCGTCGGCGCCGGACCCCTGTGGGTGCTGCGCAAGCACGTGCTGCCCAACTCCCTGGAGCCGCTGACCGTCCAGCTCGCCGTCTCCATGTCGGTGGCGGTGTTCGTCGAGGGCGCGATGAGCTTCCTCGGCCTGGGCGTGCGTCCCCCGCACCCTTCGCTCGGCTCGCTCATCAAGGACGGCGTGCGCCTCCTGCACGACGCCCCCTTCTTCGCCGTCGGCCCGCTGACCGTGGTGGTCGCGCTCGTTCTCGGACTCCTGCTCATCTCCCAATCACTCGCGGAGGCCCGTCGTGCTTGATCTCCAGTCCACCGAGCAGGTGCTCGCGATCGAGCACCTCGCCATCTCCTTCGCCCACCCCCGACCGGCCGTCGAGGACGTGTCGGTGACCCTCCACCGCGGCGAGATCCTCGCCCTGGTGGGCGAATCCGGCTCCGGCAAGTCGATGACCGCCCGCGCCGTCCTCGGCCTGCTGCCGCCGGGGGCGAAGGCCACCGGCTCCATCCGGTACGCCGACCAGGAGATCCTCGGCCTCCCCGAGACCGAGCTCAACCGGATCCGAGGGGCCCGGATCGCCATGGTGTTCCAGGAGCCGCAGACCGCGTTGAACCCGGTCCGCACCATCGGCTGGCAGCTGCGTGAGGCACTGCGCGCGCACGGCACGACATCCCGGAAGGCCGCTACGGAGCGGGCTCTCGAGCTCCTGCGTGCGGTCGAGATCCCCGATCCCCAGCGGCGGCTGTCGTCGTACCCGCACCAGCTCTCGGGCGGCCAGAAGCAGCGCGCCGTCCTCGCCCTCGCCCTGGCCAACGACCCGGACGTGCTGCTCGCCGACGAGCCCACGACGGCACTCGATGTCACCGTGCAGGCCGAGATCCTGCGACTGCTCGACCGGATCCGCGAGCGGACCGGCACCGCGATCGTGCTGATCACCCACAACATGGGGGTGGTCGCCGAGATCGCCGACCGGGTCGTCGTCCTGCAGGCCGGCAACGTGGTCGAGGAGGGAGAGACCCGCGCCCTCTTCGCGGCACCCCGCGAGCCGTACACGAAGACGCTGCTGGCCTCGGTGCTGCGGCTGCCCGAGCGCTCGGACGTCGAGGAGGCCATCGGCTCACCGTCGGTGGATCGTCAACCGTTGGTGGCGTCACGAGACGCGAGCTCGTCGAGCATCCCCGCTGTCGAGTTCCGCAACGTCCACGTGCACTACGGCTCCAGCCGCCGCGGTCGCGCCTTCCCCGCGATCACCGATGTCTCCCTGTCCGTCGCGCCCGGCGAGGTCGTCGGCCTGGTCGGGGAGTCCGGCTCCGGCAAGACCACGCTCGGCCGACTGGCCGCCGGCCTGGTGCCCCTCGCCGAGGGACAGGTGCTGCTGCGCGGCGAGGACGTCCTCGCCGCCCCGCGCGCCGAACGCCGACACCTGCGCCGCGGCCTGGCGTTCGTGCACCAGGACCCCGAGGCGTCGCTCGATCCGCGGTACGCCGTGGGCGCGAGCATTCGCGAGCCCCTCGACATCCATCGCGTCGGCACACCCGCCGAACGGGACGCGCGGGTCGCCGAGTTGCTGGAGGCCGTCCAGCTCCCCGCGGCGTACGCCGAGCGCCGCCCGCGCGAGCTGTCCGGCGGGCAGCGGCAGCGGATCGCCCTGGCCCGCGCGCTCGCGCTGGAGCCTGCGCTGCTGGTGGCCGACGAGCCCACCAGCGCACTCGACGTCTCCGTGCAGGCGCGGGTCCTCGAGCTGTTCCGCGACCTGCAGGACCGCCTCGGGTTCGCCTGCCTGTTCATCAGCCACGACCTCGCCGTCGTGCACCAGGTGGCCGACCGGGTGGCCGTGCTCCGGGGCGGGCAACTGGTCGAGGTCGGCCCGGTGGGGCGGGTGTTCGCACAGCCCGAGGCGGACTACACGCGGCGGCTGCTCGACGCCGTCCCCGTGCCCGACCCCGCCCGTCGCGGGCGCCGGGTGCGCGAGTTGGCGTCGTGAGCGGGGCGTGCTGCTCGGGGGGTCGGTTTCTCAAGGGATGCAGCGATCCCGACACTTCCCAGCTCAAATTTGAACAGGGAAGTGCAGACATCTCTGCATCCCTTGGGAAACCTGCACGCGCACCTCGCGACACCCGCGGCCAGAAACCCGTCCCCGGCGGGACATTCGCGATGGGCGACCACTTCGGCGACGGCGCTCCCGGCGACGGCGAGGGGCCCGTGCACGAGGTGAGGCTGGCGGCGTACCTCGTTGACGAGACGGCGGTGACCAACGCGGCGTTCGCGCGCTTCGTGAAGGCAACGGGCCATGTCACCGAGGCCGAGCAGCTCGGCGTCTCGGCCGTCTTCCACCTCGCCGTCGAGGCCCGGCGGGCCGACGTACTCCATCGCCTCGACACCACGCCGTGGTGGGTTGCGGTCAGGGGCGCCGACTGGCGCCACCCCGCCGGTCCACTGTCCTCGATCGGCGACCTCGCGCAGCATCCGGTCGTGCACGTCACCTGGCATGACGCGCAGGCCTACTGCCGCTGGGCCGGCAAGCGACTGCTGACCGAGGCCGAGTGGGAGTACGCCGCCCGCGGCGGGCAGCAGGGGCGCCGGTTCCCGTGGGGCGATGAGCTGTACGACGGCGGCGCGTGGCGATTGAACGTGTGGCAGGGCGACTTCCCGGTCACCAACGACCTCGACGACGGCCACCTCACCACCGCGCCGGTGAAGTCTTACCGGGCCAACGGCTACGGCCTGTTCCAGACCGTCGGCAACGTCTGGGAGTGGTGCGCCGACTGGTTCGACCCGACCTACTACGCGCACTCCCCCACCGAGGACCCGCGCGGCCCGGACCACGGCACCCACCGGGTCATGCGCGGCGGCTCCTACCTGTGCCACGACTCCTACTGCAACCGCTACCGGGTCGCCGCCCGCACCGGCAACACCCCCGACTCGGCGTCCGCCAACATCGGCTTCCGGTGCGCCAACTCCCTCCCCCTTCCCTCCTGATCCCCGAACGGAACCCCATGACCGACCGCACCCACCTGCCCTTCCACCGCGACCGCGCCCCCTTCGAGGCCGAGCTCGACGCCCGCGACCAGGTCGCACCGCTGCCGCTGCGAGAGCGCCTCGACGCCCCGGAGGGCGCGCCCAACGTGCTCGTCGTCCTCCTCGACGACATGGGCTTCGGCGCCCCGTCCGTCTTCGGCGGACCGTGCCGCACGCCCGTCGCCGAGGAGCTCGCCGACGAGGGCCTGCGCTACACGCGCTTCCACACGACGGCGCTGTGCTCCCCCACCCGCGCCGCGCTGATGACCGGCCGCAACCACCATGCCGTCGGCGTCGGGACCGTCATGGAGATCTCCACCGGCGCTCCCGGGTACGACGGCCAGCGGCCGCGCAGTGCCGCGACGGTGGCCCAGATCCTGCGCGGAAACGGCTACAGCACGGGCGCCTTCGGCAAGTGGCACCAGACGCCACCGTGGGAGCAGACCGCCGCCGGGCCGTTCGACCGGTGGCCGACGGGTGAGGGATTCGACCGGTTCTACGGCTTCCTCGGCGGCGAGGCCAGCCAGTTCGAGCCGACCCTGGTCGACGGCACCACCTTCGTCGACCCGCCGCGCACCGCCGCCGAGGGCTATCACCTCTCGGAGGACCTGACCGACCGCGCGATCGCCTGGACCGGCGACGTACGCCGGCACGCGCCGGACAAGCCGTGGTTCTGCTACCTGGCGTTCGGCGCCACCCATGCGCCCTTCCAGGTGCCGCCGGAGTGGCGGGACCGCTACCGCGGGGAGTTCGCGCACGGCTGGGACCGGCAGCGCGAGATCACCCTCGAGAAGCAGCGCCAGCTGGGCGTCGTACCGCCGGATGCGGAGCTGGCTCCCTGGACGCCCGGTGTCCCGCACTGGGACGACGTCTCCGACCTCGAGCGGGAGACCGGGCACCACCTGATGGAGCTGTACGCCGCGTTCGCGGAGCACACCGATGCCCAGGTGGGGCGGGTGATCGAGGCGCTCCGTGAGCGTGGCGAGCTCGACAACACGATCGTGCTCTACATCCTCGGTGACAACGGGGCCTCCGCCGAGGGCGGCGACGCCGGCACCCTCAACGAGGGCCTGCACTTCAACGGCATCGAGGAGGATCCCGCGCGGATCGCGAAGTTCATCGAGGAGCGGCCGGGCGAGCTCGGCGGACCCGACACCTATGCGCACTATCCCGCGGGGTGGGCGGTCGCGATGGACACGCCGTACCAGTGGACCAAGCAGGTCGCCTCCCACTACGGCGGCACCCGCAACGGCCTGGTCGTGCACTGGCCCCGTGGGATCAAGGCACGGGGCGAGGTCCGTCATCAGTGGCACCACGTCAACGACGTTCTGCCGACGCTGCTCGAGGTGGCCGGCGTACCCGTGCCGACGACGGTCGACGGCGTCGAGCAGGCACCTCTCGACGGGGTGTCGTTCGCCTACTCGTTCGACGACGCCGAGGCCGCGGAACGCCACGTCACGCAGTACTTCGAGATGTTCGGCAACCGCGGGATCTATCACGAGGGCTGGACCGCGGTCGCGGCCCACAAGGCGCCGTGGCACCCGCAGTTCAAGGAGACGCCGCGCTTCGAGGACGACCGTTGGGAGCTCTACGACACGACCACCGACTGGACCCAGGCACGTGATCTTGCGGCGACCGATCCGGAGCGGCTGGCGCAGTTGCAGGAGTTGTTCCTGGCGGAGGCGCGACGCAACCACGTGCTGCCGATGGACGACAAGCTCGTCTTCGCCCGCTCCGCCGGCAGCCGGCCCGCCCCGCCGGAGTCGATCGTGCTCGGCCCGACCTCGGGCCGCCTGCGCGACGACGCCGTCCCCATCGTCCGCAACGCCTCGCACCTGGTGCGGGCCGCGTTCTCGGGCGGAGCAGCGACGCGGGGTGTGATCGTCGCCCAGGGCGGCTACTTCGGCGGCTGGTCGCTGTACGTGAAGGACGGCATCCTCACCTGGGCCTACAGCTACGCGGCCATCGACTGGACGCACGTGCGCTCGTCCGTGCGTCTCGGTGAGGGCGAGCACGTCGCCGAGCTCAGGTTCGCGTACGACGGGGGCGGCTTCGGCAAGGGCGCCTCGATCACGCTCGTCCTCGACGGATCGGTCGTCGCCGAGGGTCGGCTGGAGCGCTCGCTGCCCGGCATGTTCTCGATGGACCAGACCCTCGACGTCGGGATCGACCGGGGCACGCCGGTCACCGACGACTACGGGACGCGCGACGGTTACCGCTTCACCGGCGTCATCCGCACGGTGGAGATCGTGACGGGCGACGACGCGCTGGTGCCGCCCGTGGAGGACCAGGTGCAGGCGGTGCTCGTCACGCAGTGAGGTGGTGGCCGGCGATGAGCCCGTCGGAGTTGTAACACCCCGCCGCCATGCCGCCCCGGCTCACCCGACGACCAGCGGAACGGACAGGGGGCGCCGGACGTACGGCCCCGGCGCCCACTGCACCGCCGCCTCGTCCACCGCGAACTCCGGGATCCGGGCGAGCAGCTCCTCCAACGCGACGGTGATCTGCATCCGCGCGGCAGCAGCGCCGAGGCAGTGGTGATGGCCCTGGCTGAAGCTGAGCACCTGACTGGGACGACGACGTACATCGAGCGCGTGGGCGTCCGGCCCGTAGCGGCGCGGGTCGCGGTTGCCCGCGGCGTAGAGCAGCAGCACCTTGCGCCCCGCGGGGATGACGGTGCCGTGCAGCGTCACGTCGCGGGTGGTGGTTCGGGCCAGGCCCTGGACCGGCGAGGTGAGCCGGAGCACCTCCTCGACCGCGTCCGGCACCAGGTCGGGTGCAGAAGCGAGCAGTGCTCTCTGATCGGGATGCTCGGC
>JASLDK010000132.1 GCA_030145945.1 Nocardioides sp. | reverse complement strand
GCCTCAGGACGCGACGATCGTGCCGGCCAACGACACCGCCAGCGGCACGATCCCGAGCAGCAGGAACGACGGCAGCAGGCACACCCCCAGGGGTACGGCGGCTCGCACTCCGATCGCGCGTGCCCGGTCCTCCACCTCCGAACGGGCGCGTGACGCAAGGTCGTCGGCGAGTCCTTCGACAGCAGCCACGACCGGGGCGCCGGTCCGGTGGGCACGAGCGAGCGTGCGGCCCAATGGTCCGAGCTCCGGGTCGTCGGCCAGACGCACCCAGATCGAGACGGGATCACCACCGAGACGAAGGCGGGCCGCGATCGGCGCCAGTCGGTCCGAGGCTGCGCCGGGCAGTGCCCTGCAGACCAGTTCGATCCCCTCCGGGGAAGCTTGCCCGGCCCGGAGCGCGGCCGCGAGGAGGGTCACCACATGGGGCAGGTCCCGGCGTACCTCCTCGCGGCGCAGCCGCACCCCGCTCGGCTCCAACCGCCCCGCCATCGCCCAGACCCCCGCGCCGACGAGCGCGCCTGCTGGGATGGCGAGCGGACCGCCCAGGAAGGCCCAGGTCCCGCCGCCCGCCGACAGCGCCCACCACAGGCGACCGCGCCGGAGCAGACCCTCCGTCTCGGCCGGATCGGCAGCGGCCACCCTGGTCCACGACGGGCCCGACGCGATGCGGGGACCAGCAGGCAGGGCCAGGAGCACCGCGCCGGACAGCAGTACGACGACCGGCAGTGCCTCACCCATGACGCTCGACGTTCCGGGCGAGTGCCTCGATCCAGACGAGTCCGGCGTAGCCGGCGAGCAGACCCCCGCCCAGACAGGCAAGCCCTGCGGGTCCGCCGAGCAGGAAGCGCAGGGGGTCGGCCCCTGCACTGGAACCCATCAGCAGGGCCACCAGCGGGAGGCCGGCAAGCAGGCGGGCGGTCGCGCGTGCCGAGGCGAGCTCGCCACCGACGATGCGTCGGGTTCGATCGGCTGCCCGCAGGTCGGCTGCGACCCGCCCGAGGGTGTCGGCCAGACCGTGTCCGGTCCGGTGGGCGACGAGCCATGCACCGGCGACGATGCGCAACGCGTCGGCTCCTGGCACCGCTCCCAACGCCCGCAGCTCGGCCACCACGTCACCGCCACTGAGCGCGGCACGGGCCGCCGGCTCCACGAAGGGCCACTCAGCGGCAGCACGGTCCAATGCGCCCGCAGCCGTCTGTCCGGCTGCGAGTTCGGCCCGCAGCGCATCGCACAGATCGACGACGCGCGAGCGTCGCTCGGCCGCTGCGTTGTCGCGCCGTCGGCCGGCGACCATGCGCGCCCCCGCGATCGCGACGGCCGCACCGACCACCGGCAGGGCCACGACCTGGACCGGTCCGAGAGCCACCACCACGGCAGCCATGACCGATGCCGCGAGCAGGACGCCCCTTCGCGAACGGCGCCGTGTGCCCGCGTCGCCAGCACCATCCACCACGATCACTGGACGCTGAGGTCCCAGGGGGAGCACCAAGAGCACCGCGCCCGCCACGAGCAGGGCGATCACCGCGCTCCCCAGGCCCGCCGGACTCATCGCTCGCGCCCGTCGAGCAGGTCGAGCAGTCGACGCGAGCCGGGCCCGCGGGTCGGCGTACCGCTGGGGTCGAAGGCGACCGCGACCTCCGTGTGCGCAAGGCCGTCGGGTCCCCGCTCCACCACGGCGATCTCGCCGAGCCGGCGTCGTCCGCTCTCGCGATCGCGACGGACGTGCAGGACCAGGTCGAGCCCCGCGACGAGTTGGCTGTGCGCGGCATCGCGGGCGAGGCCGGCGCTGAGGGCCAGTGCCTCGATCCGAGCAGGTACGTCGACCGCGGAGTTCGCGTGCAGCGTCCCACAACCACCCTCGTGGCCGGTGTTCATCGCGGCCAGCAGGTCGACGACGGCGGCGTCGCGGACCTCACCGACCACCAGCCGGTCCGGCCGCATCCGCAGTGCCTGGCGGACCAGGTCGCGCAGCACGACCGCCCCAGCGCCCTCCAGGTTGGCCGGGCGCGCTTCGAGGCCGACGACCTGGGGATGGTCGGGGCGCAGCTCGGCTGCGTCCTCGACGATGACCAACCGCTCCTCAGGATCAACCGCGGACAACAGAGCCGACAGCAACGTCGTCTTCCCCGTGCCGGTGCCGCCCGTCACGAGAAACGCCAGACGAGCCGCGACGATCTGGTGAATCAGGTCGGCGCCCTCCTCCGACAACGCCCCAGCCGCCTCCAGGTCGGCGAGCGAGAAGCCTTCCCGGCGCGGGATGCGCAACGAGATCGCAGTTCCCGGCTGAGCCAGCGGCGCCAGCACGGCATGGCATCGGGTCCCGTCCGGAAGCCGTACGTCGGCCCACGGCGCAGCATCGTCCAACCGACGACCGCCGCTGGCGACCAGGCGCTGCGCGAGACGTCGGCAGGCGTCCTCGGTGCTGAGCACGACACTCGATGCCTCGACACCGGAGCCACGGTCGATCCGCACGGGTCCCGGTCCGTTGACGAGAACGTCGGTGACGCCGGGCATGGTGAGCAGCGGCTCCAGGGGGCCGGCGCCGATCACGTCGCGGCGCAGTGCTTCGTAGACCTCGAGCACCGTTGCGTCGCCGACCGGTCGGCCCGTCGCGCGCAAGGCGTCCGCAACCCGGTGCGGGCTGAGTCCACCCGGCGTGGCCGCGAGCCGGGCCCGCACCTCCTCGACGAGAGGTCCGGCCTCGCCGGACCGTCCGCCCACCCCGCCTGACAGGCTCATGCCACGGCCTCCTCGGACCGTCCACCGAGGACAGCTGCCACTCCCCGGGCGAGCGGGCCGCGGGGGGCGCGCAGTGGCCCGAAGCCCAGGTCGACCGCCTCGGCCAGCCCCCGTTGGTCCCGCATCTGGGTGAGCACGCGCAGTCCGACCGCTCGCGTCACGTCATCGGCTGACAGCGCGTCCCCACGCAGCACGACGGACACATCACCGTGTCCCGCGAATCGGGCTCTCATCCGCGCAGCGCCTGCCACCCCGACGACGCTGGCCGCTGTCACGACCAGCAACTGGTCGCAGCGTGCGGCGATCTCGTCGATCAGCGGATCCGGTGAACGGGGCAGGTCGACCACCACCACCCGATGGCCACGACGTGCGGCCGACAGCGCCTCCCGGACAGCGAAGGCCTGCAGTGACTGCGCACGCCCGTCGACGTACCAGGACAGCACTCCCAGACGGTCACGCCGCGGCAGCGCCTCCCTGAGTGAACGGGCGGACAGTCGACCTGTCGTCTGGCACAGGGCGTCCCACCGGAATCCTTCGGTGCGTTCGAGCCCGAGCATCCGGTCCAGACCGGGCCCTTGCGGGTCGCAGTCGATGATCGCTGCGTCACCGGACCGGCTGGCCCACTGACCGAGAGCGCAGGCGAAGGTGGTGGCACCTGCCCCGCCGGTGCCACCGATGACCCCGATCACGCGGGCGCGATCAGGCTGGCTCTCGGTGAGGTCGGCCAGTTGCTCGACGAGCCATTCGGCCGAGTTCGTCAGGTCGACGACGCTCTCGGCGCCGAGCTCCAGCGCCGTACGGAAGAGCTCGTCCGATGGCCGCAGCCCGCTCACCACATGACAGCGAGACCGGGGCTCCGGCGCCACCTCGACCATCGCGACCGCGAGGTCGGTGCCGACGAGGACGACCGGCGCGCGCCCCCAGGTGACCAGTGCGGTCAGGGGATCACGAGCGATCGTCGGGGCGACATCGGCTGCGGCGGCGAGCGGCAGCAGGGTCGCGAGCAGTGCTTCATCGGCGGTCACCACCAGGGCCGGCACCTCCGGCGGACGGAGGTGCGGGGACGGATGCTTCGGATTTCTGGTCATGTGCACGTTGTCGCCGCCCTCCGACACCGCCATGCCTGACCCGCACATGCCTGGGGACAACGTCACCAGGAACACGGCTTGTGGAGAGTCACTGGCTCCGACTACGACCAATGAGGCACGGATGACGCCCTTGGATCACTACGATGGCCACATGGCCCCCGCGGGTAGGCCGCCCACAGCGGCGTTCTTCGACCTCGACAAGACGATCATCGCCAAGTCGAGCGTGCTGGCCTTCAGCAAGCCGTTCCAGGCCGGCGGCCTCATCTCGCGGCGCGCGGTGATGCGGTCGGCGTACGCCCAGTTCGTCTTCATGATCGGCGGCGCGGACCACGACCAGGTCGAGAAGATGCGCCAGTTCATGTCGCAACTCACCGCCGGTTGGGACGTCGCGACGGTCCGCGAGATCGTTGCCGACACTCTGCACAACGTCGTCGATCCGCTCGTCTATGACGAGGCGGTGCGGCTGATCGACGAGCACCACGCCGCCGGTCGCGACGTCGTGATCGTGTCCACCTCCGGCAGCGAGGTGGTGGAGCCGATCGGTGCCCTGCTCGGTGCGGACCGGGTGGTCGCCACCCGGCTCGAGGTCGAGGATGGCCGGTACACCGGCGAGATCGGCTACTACGCCTACGCCGAGGAGAAGG
>JASLDK010000127.1 GCA_030145945.1 Nocardioides sp. | reverse complement strand
CTGCCAGCATCGATCACGCCGCGGGCCAGTCCGACGAGCAGCTTGGGATCGTGCTTGAGCCCCAGCGTGCCCGAATAGAGCAGCGTCGCGGTGTCCTCGAGAGCATGCTCGATGGCCCAGTCGTTCTTCCGCGCGACCGGGACGATCTCATCCAGCGGCGCCCAGTTGGGGATCACGCTCACCTTGTCCGCCGTACCCCACTCCTCGTGGACGGGGACGAAGGACGGAGCGATCACGACGATGGCGGCGGCTCGTCGTGAGACCCACCGCTCGGCGACGCTGAACACCCCCGCGACGACCCGGAAGAGCGGTCCGAGCTTGTCGCCGGCGAATGACTTCACAGCGACCGCGTAGACGTCCTGGTGCCACAGCACCCACGGGCGCCGCAGCACAAGCATCCCGAGCGCGAAGACGACGAGGCTGGGGATCTGCGCGTTGGACAGCATCGCCGCCTGGGCGCGAGTGCGCCGGACCTGTCGCAGCAACTGCCAACCGACGAGTGCCTCGATCAGGATCCGCCTGACGAACTGGTCCTTGGCGATCGGATCGGTCGGACCGACGGGGTCGAAAGCCAGTGTCTCGCCGGGCTCGGCCACCAGGTGGCCCTTGCCGGAGACCCAGCCGGGGCAGAAGGAATGGGTGACGGTGTGCCCCCTCCGGGCGAGCTCGCGACTGAGCTCGACCTGGAAGGGGTGTCCCGAATAGTCGTGGACGAGGATGCGCACGTCAGGGACGGGCGTCAGCCCTGGGCGCGCTTGACCTGGTCGTAGACCCACGCATAGGTCTTCGCCAGGCCGTCTGCGAGCGTGATCGACGGCTCCCAGCCGAAGACCTCGTTGATCATGGTGTTGTCGGAGTTGCGGCCTCGCACGCCCTGCGGAGCGGAGAGGTCGTAGGTCCGCTTGCACTTGATCCCGGCGATCTCCTCGACGATCGAGTAGAGGCCGTTGATCGAGACCAACTCGGCGGAACCGAGGTTGATCGGCTCCTCGAGGTCGCTGGCGAGGATCATCTGGGATCCCTTGACGCAGTCGTCGACGTACATGAAGGAGCGCGTCTGCTCGCCGTCGCCCCAGATCTCGAGCTCGTGCTTGCCGGAGATGACGGCCTCGGCGATCTTGCGGCACACGGCGGCGGGCGCCTTCTCACGACCGCCGGTCCAGGTGCCCTCGGGGCCGTAGACGTTGTGGTAGCGGGCAGTGCGGGTGATCAGACCGAAGTCCTCGGTGAAGTGCCGGGCCATCCGCTCGCTGAAGAGCTTTTCCCAGCCGTAGCCGTCCTCGGGCTGCGCCGGGTAGGCGTCGGCCTCCTTGAGGGCGGTGATGTTGGTGTCGGTCTGCTTGTCGGCGGCGTACACACACGCGGACGACGAGTAGAAGTAGCGCTCGACATCGTGCTTCTGGGCTGCCTGGAGCATGTGGGTGCTGGTCAGCACGGTCAGCATGCACAGGGCCTTGTTGTTCTCGATGAAGCCCATGCCACCCATGTCGGCGGCAAGCATGTAGACCTCGCGTGCGCCGGCGGTCGCGGCATCCGCGGCGTCGAGCAGGGACAGGTCGGCCTGGATGTTCTCGGCATCCGGGTGAACCTGGTACCACTCCTCCTGCGGCTTCACGTCCACGACGCGAACCGACTTCCCCTGCGCGAGCAGGTCAGCGGCCAGGTGGCCCCCGATGAACCCTCCGCCACCGGCAACCAACACATCGACCGGACGAACCGACATCTCCCTCACTCCTTCACGTCACCAGCCCCCCAGCTGTACGGGGACCTCAACGAGTCAGCGTGGGTCACGTCACGGGACCTTGGCCCCGGATCCCTTGTTTTCGAGGACTCCGCGCACCACCGACGCCACGAGCTCCTGTTCCTCCGGAAAGGGGTGGTACGGCGTCCCGTCGGTCCGCGTCGGGGTGGCGCCCGCGACCCAAGGATCGGCCGAGCAGATGTCGTGCCCGGCGCTGGGCGTCCAGACGTCGACGTACTCGGCGCCGCTCTTCCTCGCGGCCGTCGCGACAACGTCGTTGAGAGCGCGGAGTGCTGCGTGAGCGAACGGAATGTCGCCTGCGGCGAGGGGGACCTGGTCGCACCCGCCGGACTCCGGAAAGGCCTGCGGATATCCGATCAGGAGTATTCGTGCCTTGGGCGCCTTGCGGGAAACGGTCTGCACGACCCGGACGAGTCGGTCCTCGATGGCCTCCAGGTTTCGCTTTCCGCGGGGGTTGCGCTCAGCGAGTTTCGTGCACGGGGCCCCCTGCGGGTCGGACTGGGCGACATAGGCGCAGCTGACGACCAGCGCGCCGAACAGGTTGAAGTCGTTGCCACCCAGTCCGATCGTGACGAGGTCGGTGGACTTGTCGACTGCATCGAGTTGCGGCGCGACGACGTCACCCGCGCTC
This sequence comes from Nocardioides sp., assembly GCA_030145945.1. Taxonomy (GTDB): domain Bacteria; phylum Actinomycetota; class Actinomycetes; order Propionibacteriales; family Nocardioidaceae; genus Nocardioides. Next base: position 6,346 of record JASLDK010000127.1, on the reverse strand, counting down.
GGGCGCTGCGACTTCGTGACGTCCTCGGTGGCGGCGCCGCCGCAACTGACGTCGGTGAGCTCAAGGCCGAGTGAATCGGCGAGCCGGTGAGGATAGTTGTCCAGGGAACGCAGGCAGCCTCCGGAGGCGGGATCGAGCGGGCCGGTCAGGTACGCCGCCGTGTAGGAGTCGCCGAGGGCCACGTAGTGATCGCCCTTCCTGATCTCCCGGCCCCGCTCCGGCGTGTGCGACGCCGGCAGGACGCAACTGGTCAGGGCCAGACAGCAGGCGGCCTGGAGAGCGATACGACGACCGCGGACGCCGGAGTTCATGTGGTCAGTCTGGCTTGCGCGCGGTCACGTCGAGGACGATCCGGGGTGCCAGACCGCGGTCGAGGAACAGGTCGAGCACCTTGCTGCCCGCCCTCAGCGGCCGACCTCGCAGACCCGCGAAGTAGAGGTACAGCTCGGACGACAGGCTGTAGCGGGCCTTGGGCGTCGCGACCACGTCGGTGAATCCGAGGCGGGTCAACTGCAGTTCGATGCTGGCGGGCGTGTGGAGGATGTGGTGGTGCACCGGGAGTCGGCGATCGGACACCTTCGTCACCCGACCGTTGGACGCCCGGGCAGCGCCGAGAGCTGCTCGGTCCGCGAGCGTTCGGTGCGGTGTCTGCAAGACGAGTCGGCCACCGGGACGAAGCATGGTGAGCGCGTCGGTCAGCAGATGGTCGCCATTGGGGACGTGCGCCAGGACGCACCACAACGTCACCAGGTCGAACTCGTCCCGGTGGCCCAAGGTTCCCGTGTCGCCGAGTTCGAGAGCGATGCCGTGCCGCTCCTGCGCGAGGTGGACCGCGGCGGCCGAGGTCTCGTTTCCGAAGACTTCGCAGCCGAACTCCGAGCGGGCCAACTGCAAGAACGTCCCGTCGCCGGCTCCGATGTCGAAGACACGCGTGCCCTCGCGGGTTCCGAGCAGACCGAGGCTCTCCTCGAGCATCTCTCGCCACACCTCGGGGCGGCCGCCCTCGCGTCGTGCCGCGACGTAGGCGGCGTAGCCCTCCGGCGTCAACTCCTCCTCGTCAACCACCATCGGCGGGGCTGCGTCGTACTCGCCGTGCGCGGACATGCCGCACACCGAGCAGGTCACGATGGTGTTGCCGGTGGCGCGCGAAACGGGCATCCGTTGGATCCGCTGCGAACGGCAGGCGGGACACTGCTTGACGTCGGACATGGGTCGGGAGCCTAGGGCATCGCTGTCCCGCTGGTGGAGCAAACGCTCAATCGAGCATCGACACGATCAGGTCGGCGACGGCGCGCTGCTCTTCGGGGTAGGGGTGATAGGCGACGGCGTCATCGCGGTTCGGCTTCGCGCCCGCGATCCAAGGCGAGTCGGAGCAGATGTCATGCCCTTCCGTGGCATTCCAGGCGTCGACGTACTCGATCTTGAGGTCGGCGGCGACTGATCGGATTTCGTTGGTGACCGCATGGGCCGCCCGGAATGCGAAGGCGACGTCCCCGGTCGCGATCGGTACCGATGCGCAGGGCAGTCGTGGGGGGAACACCTGGGGATAGCCGACCAGGATCACCCTGGTCTTCGGAGCCTTGGCTTCCACAGCACGAACGGTGCTGACCAGGGTGTCGTTGAGGGCATCGAGCTTGCGCTGGGCAGCCTCCGGGGCTCCCGCCGCCAGATCGGCGCAGGGAGAGCCGGTCGGCTGGCTCGTCGCCAGGGTGACACAGGAGCCGATGACAGCGCCGTAGAGATCGATGTCATTGGCGCCGAGACTGATGGTCACCAGATCGGTGTCCTTGGTGACGGCCTCGATCTGGGCTGGCGCCTCCGTTCCGTCAACCAAACGCTGTGGGGAGAGCGCGTCATGCGTCGTCGCGCCCCCGCAACTGACGTCCTCGAGGTCGAGGCCGAGCTTCTCGGCAACCTGGTGTGGATAGTTGGCCAAGGAGCGGAAGCATGCGCCGGAGCGGGGATCGGTCTCACCGGTGCGATAGGCCGCCGTGTAGGAATCGCCGATCGCGACATAGCGATCGCCGGCGCCGATGGCGTGCGCCCTGTTGCTTCCCGTGTCGGGGGCGGCCTTCTCGGGGCCTCCGCACGCGGACAGCGACAGGGCGCTCGCGGTGAGCAGGGCGCACAGCGAGACGCCGGCAGAGGAGAAGCGCCGCGATCCCATGCTGGTGGATCATACGAGTCGGGTCATCGCCGGAATCCATCCACCGTAGGCTTCGTCGCGTGAAGCGCGCACCGATCATGGACATGACCGGGCAAGAGGGCTCTGATCTGGTTGAGCGAGGCCCGCGCTGCGCTCGGTTGGTCGTGATCGGCCCGATCCCTCCTCCGGTGCACGGTGCCGCGGTGGTGACCGGACGCCTGGTCGACGCTGTGCGGGAGCGTGGAGCCGAGCTACGGATCATCGACACCAACGACCGTCCGCTGCTCCGACGGCTCGGCATCCTCGTCGTGGGCCTGCTGAGCCTCTTGCGCCGGCCGGGTCGCCGCCGCCTCTACATCGCCGGCGCCGGAGGCGAGATGCTGTGGTTCCAGGTGGCCGCTGTTGCTGTGGCGCGTGCGGTCCGAATGCCGACCACGTTCCATCACCACAACTTCGCCCCACTCGTCCAACGATCGTTGCCGATGCGACTCGTCGTTCGGATCGGCGGCAGCAAGCTGGTCCACGTCGTGCAGGGCAACGCGATGGCTTCGCTGCTCCGAGACGGCTTCTGCGCCGACGTGAAGGTGATGGTGTGCTCGAACGCCGCCCACATGCACGAGGGACGACCAGTGGGCGCCCGGCCGCGCACCGTCGAGGATGAGGTCGTGCTCGGCCTGCTGAGCAACCTCACCGTGGAGAAGGGAGCGCTCGAGGCCATCGAAGTGCTGCGCCGGGGTCTGGACCGTGGGATGTCACTCGTGCTCCGGCTCGCTGGCCCCGCCGACGCCGTCGTTCGACCCGCCATCGAGACAGCCCGCGCCGACCTGGGCGACCGGGTCGAGTGGGTCGGGCCGGTGCCGGTCGAGGAGGTTGACGACTTCTATCGCGGGCTCGACCTGTTCCTCTTTCCCAGCACCTACTCCCTGGAGACGGAGGGGATGGTGATCCTCGAGGCCGCGCGCAACGGCGTGCCGGCCGTCGCCTTCGACGTGGGCTGCGTCGCCGAGACCGTCGGGTCTTCAGGCACCGTCGTATCGGTCGACGGTTCGTTCGTGGATGCCGCGCTGGACGTCGCGGTCCGCCTGGGACCTGAGCCGAATCGGGACAGGATCCGACAGGCTTTCCTCGACCGCCGCGGCGGGGCGAAGCAGGTGTGGGACGACCTCATCGACTCGCTGGTCGCACCTCGGTGAGGTCAGGCGCTGGCGGCGACCGCCCGGCGCTCCAACTGCTCATGCAGGTTCAACGCCCAGATTTCGGGGTTGAGACGGGTGCTGAGCGCACGACTCCCCTCCGACATGGTGGCCAGACGTTCGGGAGCCGTGGCGCTCATCCGCCGGAGTGCGTCGGTGAGTTCGTCCTGGTCGCCCGCGGCGAAGGTCCAGCCGTTGAAGCCGTCCTGCAGCAGATGCGGGGCGGCGCCGATCTCGTCCGAGCACAGCAGGGGCAGGCCGGCCGCCGCCGCCTCGTGGATGACAACGCCGTACCACTCGACGTGGGAGGGGAGCACCAGGCTGGACGATGAGTGCATGAGGTCCGCGAGCTCGCCCGGCTGGGTGAAGCCGAGCAGTCGCACGCCCTCGACGTCCTCGAGGTCCTGACGCATCGGTCCGTCACCGGCGACAACCAGATCCCAGGGATCGGTGACCGAGGCGCGGTACGCCGCATAGGCCCGGGCCAGCATGTCCGGTGCCTTGTGCCAGATCAGTCGACCAACGAACAAGAACTGTCGCCGCTCGGCGAGCTCCGCCCCGGATCGCGGGCCGCGGTCGAATGCCCGGGTGTCGCCGGCGTTGGCGCCCCGGATGATGTCGCGTCCGGCGAAGCCGAGCCGCTTCGCGAAGATCTCCGCTCGCTCGCTCGGCACCCAGACGCAGTCGAAGAGGGGGCCCACGTAGAACCGGTGAACGGCCAGGCCGGCGTACTGCTTGGCGGTCCCCCGCCAGAAGTTGCTGCAGAACATCACCCGCAGAGCGCGGTCACGCCAAGTTCGCATGATCGCCCGGTAGCCCTTGCCGTGCCAGGACGTCATGATGATGACGTCGGGGGCGAACTCCTCCAGCACCGGCCCGAGCGTGGCCTCGCTCGGCATCTCGTCCTGCCACACCCAGCGCCGGACCCGGGGATGGGTGGCGGGGGCCTTGAACTCGGCGTAGGCCAAGGTGGGCGGGTGGACGACCAGCACGTCGTCGCCGAGCTCGCCGAGTTCCGCGAACCCGGCCTCCTGGTAGCCGGAGGGCAGTCCGGTCATCAGCATCGCGATACGCATGAGGCCCCTAGCGCTGCTCAGTCGTGCGGAAGAAGACGCCGTCGACCTGTAGCACGTCTCCGCCGGGGCCGGTGAAGCCCTGCGCGAAGGAGACCAGCCGAAAGCCTGCGTCGTAGAGGAAGGAGATGGCCTCGTCCGCGAGTATCCCGCCGTCGTACAGCGACACGAAGGAGAGCTCGAGTTGGAGTCCCGTCAGGCGGGGGATGGTGTCAGCGCCACCCGTCAGCACCTCCCGTTCGAAGCCCTGGACGTCGAGCTTGAGGAAGGGGCGCCTGGCCCCGGCGAGGTGCTCGCCTGCCACGTCGTCCAGTCGGACCACATCGATCTGCTCGGTGTCGGTGTAGCCGACGTGCGGAGCGGCCGCGACATGCAGAGCGCCCAACGGGAGCAGGGAACTGGAGTCGGAGTTGGTGGCGATGTTGATCTGCTGGGGTCCCGCGGTGGCTCCCATCGCAACATTCACGGTGGTCCAGTCGGGGTCGTCCGCGGCAGCGCGAGCCAGGTCGGAATAGGCCGCCGACAGTGGTTCGAACGAGACGATCCGACCGCGGTAACCGAAGTCGCGCAGCTCGCGGGCATGGCCTCCACGAGCGGCGCCCACGTCGAGGACCACGTCAACCCCGTGGCGGTCGAGCAGCCGTTGCCTGCGGGCGGCCGGGTGTCGTTGTACGACGAATCCGCGGCGCGCGAGCGCCTTCAGAGCGATGGTGGTCAGGCCGGACATGGCCGCCTTTCGGTCGGAGCAAGCTGCACGATAACGTCCTGTCCCACCGTCGGGCAGGAGGAGGGCCGCGTGCCTGTCACCGTCATCGTAGAGCCGGACCCCGGGGGCCACCGGTTCCAGGCAGTCGCTCATGTCGCCGCACTCGCCAGTCGCTCCAGCGATGTCGTGCTGCTCACGTCGAGGGGCGCGCCGGAGGTCGACGCGTTTGACGTCTACCTCGGCGGTGTCGACCTCACGGTCGAGACGCCCTTCGGATCGCAATTGCCGCCCACGCGAGAGATCGCCGAACAGGTCGCTGCAGTGTGTCGCCGCGCCGAGGTCGCGACCGTCGTGCTGATGGATGCCGACCAGGCGCTCAAGCGCTGGTGGTTCGCTGCGCCCCGTGCGTTCCGCGGTGTCCGGCGGCCGCGTGTCGTGTTCATGCTCACGCGTTATCCGGCCAAGCTCAGGCCCACCGACTGGGTGGGCTGGCGGTTGCGAGTGCCGAAGGCGATGCTCGCTGTTGCAGCGCAGGCGACCGGAACGCTGCACCACGTCGCGGGCTTCGCCGGCCGCGACGATCGCAGCGTGGGATGGATCGTGACTCGCACCCGCGACCCCGATATCTGCACCGCTCATTCTCGCGACCGGCGCCGGATCCGCGAGGAGCTGGGCCTCCCACCGGAGCGCCGGCTGGTCGGCATCTTCGGCGTCGTTGGCGAACGCAAGAACGCGCCGCTGATCTGGGAGGCACTGCAACGGCATCGGATCGAGGCCGATCTGGTGCTGGCGGGCGGGTTGCGTCCTGAGGTCCGCGAGTGGGTGGCCTCGGTGCCGCCGAGCGAGTTGGGCCGGGTCATCGTTCGCGATGGCTTCTTGGGCAACGACGAGCTGGACAAGTATGTCGCTGCCGCGGACGTGGTCCCGCTGGCGCTGACGAACAATGGGCCGAGCGGGATCATGGGTAAGGCGTTGGCGGCAGGCGTTCCGGTCGTGACTGCCGGGTCGCTGGTGCGCGCCCGTGAGATCGCTGCCACCGACGGCGGACTCGCGACCGAGCTCGACGCGGACAGCCTGGGGCGCGCAATCGGCGAGGTGCTGGCTTGGCCGCCGGACCGTACTCGATCCTCCGACGTCCAACCTGCCACCGCGGAGGAGTTCGCGCAGAATCTCCTCGGGGTCGACGCCGATGGAGCAGTGCGGCGGCCCGCGGCGCGATCGCGTCGGG
>JASLDK010000100.1 GCA_030145945.1 Nocardioides sp. | reverse complement strand
CGAGCTCCAGCGTCGAGGAGTCGATGACGCCGGGCGAGCTGATCGGGATCTCCTCGATCATGCGCTTCCCTCCTCGATCTCGTCGGCGTTCTCTCTGGCGACCGTTGCTCGTTCTGCTCGGGACTGCCGTCGTTCCTCGGCGGCACCGCGCCAACCCTCGACCGAGAGCCCGAACTTGGCAACCAACCGGTCCGTGAAGGGCGCCTGGTGCAGGCGGACCAGGCGCACCGGGCGTTGGCCCCTGCTCACCTCGATCCGCGCTCCCGGCGGCAGGTCGACACTGCGTCGTCCGTCGCACCACAGCACACCTGATCCCTGGTTGCCGGCGAGCACCTCGATCGCGATGACGGAGGACGGAGCGACCACCAGTGGACGCGCGAAGAGCGCATGCGCGCTGAGCGGGACGACACACAGCGCCTCGACCTGGGGCCACACGACCGGGCCGCCGGCACTGAAGTTGTACGCCGTCGAGCCGGTCGGCGTTGCGCACACGACCCCGTCGCAGCCCCAGCGTGAGAGCGGTCGGTCATCGATCTCGAGAACGACTTCGAGCATCCGCTCGCGAGCCGCCTTCTCAACACTGGCTTCATTGACTGCGAAGGTGGAGTAGACGAGCGCGCCGTCGACGTACGCCTTCACGTCCAGGGTGAGCCGGTCCTCGATCGTGTACCTCTGGTGCACGATCTCTTCGATGGTCGCCGCCACGTCCTCGTGCTCGGCCTCCGCCAGGAATCCGACATGGCCGAGATTGACGCCGAGGACCGGTGTGGCTCGCTCATGGGTCACTTCGGCTGCCCGCAGGATGCTTCCGTCGCCGCCGATGACGACCGTGAGCTCGCACCCGTGGCTTGCGTCGGTCTCCGAGTCGGTGAGTTCGACGGCCGGCGTGTAGTCCGCCGGGTCGAGGTGGAGATCGTCGGCCTCGTGGCGCAGCAGCCGGACGACGATGCCGGCGGCGCCCAACTCCTTGACGAAGGAGCGTGCGACGTCGCGCGCCTCGGCGCGACCGGTGTGCGCCAGCACCAACACCCGGCGCTGGGTGCCCGGCGGCGTCGCGATGGTCATGGGCCCACCTTCTCATCAGGGGCCGACGTTCCACGCCGCACGACCGCGCTGATGGCCTCGTCGCCGAGAGCGGGATCGCCCCTGCGGAGCCACAGGAAGAACTCGACGTTGCCGGAGGGTCCGGGCAGCGGACTGACCGTGACCGCCTGCGCCCCCCACCCTCGTCCCTCGGCCGCATGAGCGACCGTGAGCACGGTCTCGACCCACAGTTCGGGGTCCCGGACGACTCCGCCCTTGCCCAGGCGGTCCTTGCCGACCTCGAACTGCGGCTTCACCATCAGCGCGAGATCCCCATCGGGGCGGGTGACGCCGAGCAGTGCGTCCAGCACGAGGGTCAGGGAGATGAAGGACAGGTCGCCGACGACGAGGTCGACGGGTTCGCCGATGTCCTCGGTGGTCAGGGTACGGACGTTCGTCCGGTCGTGGACGATCACCTTCTCGTTGCTCTGCAGCGACCAGTCCAGTTGTCCGTACCCCACGTCGACGGCGACGACCTCGGCCGCCCCCGATCGCAGCAGCACGTCGGTGAATCCGCCCGTCGACGCACCTGCGTCGAGGCAGCGACGCCCGGCGACCTCGAGGCCCAGCGGCCCGAAGGCAGCAAGCGCACCGACCAGCTTGTGGGCGCCGCGCGACACGTAGTCCGGCCCGTTCTCGCCCTCCTTCACCACGATCGCCAGGTCGGTGGTCACGCCGGTCGCTGCCTTGGCCGCGACGGCACCGCTGACCGTGACCCGGCCGTCGGCGATCAGCTGGGCGGCCCGTTCACGTGAGGGCGCGAGCCCGCGCCGGACGAGTTCGGCGTCGAGTCGGAGGCGACGAGGCGGCACCGGCGGTCCTTCAGGAAGATGTCGTGGGCGGCTGGTCGAGGGTACGCCGCAACTGCCCGTGCACGTCCTCGAGGATGCTCGCGTGCTCCTCGAGCGGACGCTCAGCCAGCCCCTCGACGAGGTCGAGGACCTGGTCGACGGCCTCGATCCCGGTCGCCGTGGGCGCCGGAACAGGTACCTCACTCATGGACTGAGGCTATCGCGGGAGGGCACCCAGGTCGGGCACCCCACCCGTCTCGTCGCGGTGCGCCCAAGCGGCGGCAGCCACGACCTGCCACCACGCGCTCCGCGTGCCAGCGCCGTCCTGCCCGCCCCCGCCCTCGGTCACGGTCAGGGATCCCTCCCGTACGACGGCTCGCCAACCCGCGGTCTCCCATCCGGAGTCGACCGGTGTCGGCGCCACGTGGGCGGACAGCAGGCCCGCCAGATCCTCCGCGATGTAGGTCGGGCGGTGATGATGCTCCGCGGCGGCAAGTTCGCGCAGGCCCGTCACCCCCGTCATCACCAGGAGCGAGTCAAGGCCAGCGTTCCTGGCACCCTCGATGTCGGTGTCCAATCGGTCGCCCACCATGAGTGGACGCTGACCGCCGACCCGACGGATGGTCTCGTCGAGCAACGGGCGCTCCGGCTTGCCGGCGACTAGTGGCGAGACGCCGGTGAAGTCCCGCAGCATCTGCACC
>JASLDK010000071.1 GCA_030145945.1 Nocardioides sp. | reverse complement strand
CGAACGCTGGTCTCTCGCGCGGCCGCTTCCTCTCTCACCCTCGCTGCTTCAGGTGCGGCCGCGGCGACCTTGCCCTCGATGAGCGACTCGAAGCGACGCCAGGCGAGGCGACCGTCGGCCGACTCGACGACCTCGTTGTCGACCCACGCGGCTTCTTCCTTCGAAAGGTCCCGAGTCGCGTCGGCGACGTGGCGAGCGTGGGCCACCCGCACAGTTCCTGCATGGAGTCCTGCCCACAGCTTCGGCAAGCGCATGCGCAGGTCGACGGCGTCGGCGATCAGCCGGCGGGCGCCGTACGGGCTGGTCTGGATCCGGGCCCCGAAGGCAGCAGCCGCGTACTCCGTGATCCTCGGCGTGCCGGGGCCGCCGGCAGGTCTGGCGCGTGCTCGTCCGCGTTTGTCGTCGGGCGGGAGTCGGTCAGGGTGGTGCAGGACCGCCCACTGGTAGGCAGCGATGAGGATCGCCCGCTCTGCCACGAGACGGGCTGCGTGCTGATCCTCGACGAACGTGAGGACTTCGCCAGCAGACATGTCGCGCAGACCCTGGTCGGCGTGGTCGACGCACTCAGTGCCGTCGTCGCCATTGCCGCGGAAGCGGCCGCTGTCGTCCTGGAAGTGGCTCTCGGTCATGACCTCACCTGAACACCGGCCGCCGACACAACCAGCCCCACCTCCACCTGGTCGCGGAGAGCTTGTGGAAGACGCCTGTGCACAACAGCGGCTGTGGATGATCGAGGGATCGTCAGCGAGCCAGAGCGACGGTTGTGACTCATGGGATCGACCGGATTCCGGACCGCGGCCGCCTGTGGATGCATGCCGGCGGCGTTCGTCGATTCAGCGCATGCTCGTCCCATGGACCTCCGCGGAACATGCACCGGTGGTGACATCCCCACCAAGCGACTGGTGGTGCTGGTCGCCTGCGCGGCACTCGCCGCAACAGCCAACACGGGCTGCTCCGACGCCGCCGAACCGGCGTTGCGTACGCCGGGTGTGTACGACGACCCTGCCGACCGGACTGCGGTTCGCCTCACTGCGACGGAAGGAGAAGCGCCGCGGCCAACCGCTCCCAGCGGAGCTCCCGGACGCGCTTCGAACGCCGTCGCCACCACGAGCACCGCCCGATCCCTCAGACGGTGACGCTGCTGGGTCAGCAAGTGACGATCGAGGCCGAGCCGAAGCTCGTCGGCTACTGAGCGTGGAGCACGCCTGGACTATGACGGCGGATCAGTCAGCGGCGCGACGATGCGCACGCTCATGTGGAAGGTCGACGCGGCTCCCTCGAGGATGACCAGAAACCCGTCGGGGCCGTCGCGGTAGATCTGGCGGCTTTGCTCGGACCACGGGTCGGGCGGGCTGAACTCGTGGCAGGCCCGTACGGCAGCCTCAAGGGCGTCAGCCCGCCGGTCGTGCAACGTGCGGCCGATCTGCACGATGGTCGGCGGCTTGGCCTGCCCCTGGTTGGAGTACTCCAACGCGACCCGCCACGGGCCAGAACCGCCGGGGCCATCTGCCTCGGCGGAAGAACCGGGCTCGTAGGCGTCGTACGTCATGGCCGTACCCTGCCCGCGTCAGCGGACGGGCACACCTGCTGCGGACAGCGACGACTTCACGTCGGCGATCCGCAAGGTGCCGAAGTGGAAGACAGTGGCAGCGAGTACGGCGTCCGCTCCCGCCTCGACCGCGGGGGCGAAGTGCTCGACGGCCCCAGCGCCGCCCGAGGCGATGACGGGGATCGACACCTCGGAGCGCACCTTCCGGATGAGTTCGAGGTCGAACCCGTCCGTCGTACCGTCAGCGTCCATGGCGTTGAGCAGGATCTCGCCGGCGCCGAGCTCAGCAGCGCGAACGGCCCACTCGATGGCATCGAGACCGGCCGACTGGCGGCCACCGTGGGTGGTGACCTCGAAACCGGAGTCGGTGCGTACGTCGGATGCCGCGGGCACGCGCCGTGCGTCGACCGACAGCACCAGCACCTGGTTGCCGAAGCGGTCAGCGATCTCGGCGATCAGTTCGGGTCGGCGGATGGCGGCAGTGTTGACGGCGATCTTGTCGGCGCCGGCGCGCAGGAGTCGGTCGACGTCCTCGACGCAGGACACTCCCCCGCCGACGGTGAGCGGGATGAAGACCTGCTCGGCCGTGGCGGACACGATCTCCATCGTGGTCGCGCGGCCCTCGTGGGATGCGGAGATGTCGAGGAAGGTGAGTTCGTCGGCGCCTTCGGCGTCATAGAGCCGGGCCAGTTCGACGGGATCACCGGCGTCACGCAACTCCTGGAAGTTGACGCCCTTCACGACGCGACCACCGTCGACGTCGAGACACGGGATGACCCGTACGGCGAGGGTCATACGAGACCACCGCGGGTGAGGGCGAGGGCGTCTTCAAGCGTGAACTGCCCCGTGTAGAGGGCGGTTCCGGCGATGGCGCCCTCGACGCCCGTCGGCACCAGGTCCATCAGCGCTCGGATGTCGTCGAGGGTGGTCACCCCGCCCGAAGCGACCACGGGCCGATCGGTGGCCGCGCAGACATCCTTCAACAACTGCAGGTTCGGTCCCTGCAGCATGCCGTCCTTGTTGACGTCGGTCACGACATAACGGGCGCAACCCTCGGAGTCGAGACGGGCCAGCGTCTCGTACAGATCGCCGCCCTCCTTCGTCCAGCCCCGAGCAGCGAGGGTGCGACCCCGGACGTCGAGGCCGACGGCCACCCGGTCGCCGTACGTCGCGATGGCCTTCGCGCACCACTCCGGCTGCTCCAGAGCGGCAGTGCCCATGTTGACGCGGCGACAGTCGGTGGCCATGGCCGCTTCGAGCGACTCGTCGTCGCGAATTCCGCCGCTCATCTCGACCTTGATGTCGAGACGACCGACGATCTCGGCCAGCAGTTCGCGGTTGTCGCCGTGCCCGAAAGCGGCGTCGAGATCGACCAGGTGGATCCACTCGGCGCCGGCGTCCTGCCAGCGCATCGCGGCATCGATCGGGTCACCGAAGCGCTTCTCGGACCCGTCGATCCCCTGCACCAACTGGACGGCCTGACCGCCCTTGATGTCGACGGCGGGAAGCAGTTCGAGATAGCCGGTCATGGCGTCGATCCTAGGGGAGGCGCCTGCGCCGACCGACCCCGTCTCGATCACGATTCCGCAGGCCACCGCCGACGCGCTTCGTTTCTTCTACAACGCTGACGAGATCGGCGGGACCATCGCATCGACGAATCTGGTCAACGATCACGCGGTGGCGCCTGCGACCATCACCATCCCCAAGACGGCTGTTCCCGCAACGGGAGCCATCACTCTGTCCGGAACGGGCGCGCTGCCGACGATCACGGCCGGGCCCGCGGGCAGCGCCCTCAAGCTCGCCGCTGGCAACCAGACGATCAACGTGGTGCTCTACAAGGCCGGGGCCCCGACGCCCTTCCAGATCCCCTGTACGCCCGCGACCGGCGAGAGCACGGTGATCAACACGATCAACGTGACGGCTGCGCCAGCCTCGACCACCACGGTCAAGGCGAAGTACGCCAAGAAGTCGCACAAGGCCAAGGTCACCGCGACGGTCACTGCCCCGTCGGCTCGCCCGACGGGCACGATGACCTTCACCCTCAAGAAGGGCAAGAAGGTCCAGACCAAGACGGTCGCCGTCACCAACGGCGCTGCCAAGGCCACCTTCAAGAAGCTCACCAAGAAGGGCAAGTACTCGGTGACCGCGTCGTACGCCGGCTCGGTCGGCGCTTCCACGGCCAGCACCAAGTTCAAGGTCCGCTGAGTCCAGCGGTCTGACGCCCCGGGGAGTCAGGACAGCGAGGTGACCCAGTTGCGCAGCAACTGGGCGCCCGCATCCCCTGACTTCTCGGGGTGGAACTGCGTCGCGCAGAGCGGACCGTTCTCGACGGCAGCGACGAAACGATCCGCTGCGCCCACGGGACCGTGCTCGGCCCAGGTCACCAGCGGCTGGTGGCTGTCGGGCGTGCGGTCGTTGGTGACCAGCGTCCAGTCGCGGACGCCGTACGAATGGACGAAGTAGAACCGCTCGTCCTCAATCCCCGCGAACAGCCGGGTGCCCGTCGGCACGGAGACGGTGTTCCAGCCCATGTGCGGGACGATCGGCGCCTGCAGCCGCTCGACGACGCCCGGCCACTCGCCGCAGCCCTCGGTCTCGACACCGTGCTCGATGCCGCGCTCGAAGAGGATCTGCATGCCGACGCAGATGCCGAGCACGGGGCGTCCGCCGGAGAGGCGGCGGGCGATGACCCGCTCGCCGCGGATGGCACGCAGGCCGCGCATGCATGCTTCGTAGGCGCCGACCCCGGGCACGAGCAGGCCGTCGGCCTCCATCGCGGCGTCGAGGTCTGCCGTCAGGGTCACCGAAGCACCGGCGCGCTCGACTGCACGCACGGCGGAGCGCAGGTTGCCGGAGCCGTAGTCGAGGACGACGACGGAAGGTGTGCTCACAGAGCACCCTTCGTCGAGGGGACCCCGGTCTCGCGCGGGTCGAGCGCGACCGCGTCGCGGAAGGCACGGGCGAACGCCTTGAACTGGGTCTCGACGATGTGGTGCGGCTCTCGGCCGGCGAGGACCCGCACGTGCAGCGCGAAGTGGCCGTGGAAGGCGATCGACTCGAAGACGTGTTGCGTCAGGGAGCCGAGGTAGGAGACGCCGGACCCACCGAGCTGGACGTACTGCTGGCCCTCCGGCTCGCCGGTGTGCACGCAGTAGGGGCGACCAGACACGTCGACCACGGCCTGTACCAGCGCCTCGTCGAGCGGCACCGTGGCGTCGCCGAAACGACGGATCCCCACCTTGTCACCCAGCGCCTGGCGCAGCGCCTGCCCGAGCGCGATCGCGGTGTCCTCGGTGGTGTGGTGCGCGTCGATGTGGACGTCACCCTCGGTCTGCACGGTCAGGTCGACCAGCGAGTGCCGGGCGAAGGCGGTGAGCATGTGGTCGTAGAACCCCACGCCCGTCGAGATGTCGTGGCGGCCGGTGCCGTCGATGTCGACCTCGACGAGCACCTTCGACTCGCTCGTCTGCCGCTCCACTCTGCCAATTCGAGGGGTCGCAGTACGGCTCATGCCCGCTCTCCGTTCACATCAGTCAGGGCGGCCCGGAAGGCCGCCATCTCGTCGGGGGTGCCGACCGACACCCGCAACCAACCATCGGGTCCGGTCTCCCGGATCAGGACCCCCCGGTCGAGAAGACCCTGCCAGACAGCATGGCGGTCGGCGAATCGGCCGAACAAGCAGAAATTGGCGTCGGAGTCGGCGACGTCGTACCCCTCGGCACGCAACCACTCGACGAGCGCATCCCGCTCTCGCCGGAGCTCGTCGACCTTGCCGAGCAGCTCGGGTGCGTGACGCAGCGCCGCGAGTGCGACGGCCTGGGTCACCGCCGAGAGGTGGTAGGGCAGGCGCACCACGCGGATCGCATCGCAGATCTCCGCGGCCGCGGCGAGGTAGCCCAGACGCAGACCGGCGCCGGCGAAGGCCTTGCTCATGGTGCGGGTCACCACGAGATTGCGGTACGCCGGCAACAGCTCGACCGCGCTCGGCACACCCTCGCGCCGGAACTCGCCGTACGCCTCGTCGACGACGACGATCCCGCCATCCCCAGCGGCCTCACACAGGACGCCGACCGCTTCGGGCGGCAGCGCCGTGCCGGTCGGATTGTTGGGGCTCGGAAGCAGGATCACGCTCGGCTGCTCGGACTTCACCAGGTCGCGGGCCGCGTCGAGGTCGAGCGAGAAGTCCTCTGCCCGGTGTCCGGCGATCCAACGGGTGTTGGTGTCGCGCGCGTATTCGGGATACATCGAGTACGTCGGCGCGAAGCTGACTGCCGTGCGTCCCGGACCGCCGAAGGCCTGCAGCAGTTGCAGCATGACCTCGTTGGACCCGTTGGCCGCCCACACCTGCTCGGGCACGACCCCGGCCGGCGTGTCCTTCGACAGATAGGCAGCCAGCGCGGTCCGCAGCGCGACGAACTCCCGGTCGGGATAGCGGTTCAGCGTCGCCGCTGCCTCCCCTGCGGCGGCTGCGATGTCGGCAACGCATGCGGCCGACGGACCGTAGGGGTTCTCATTGACGTTCAGCTGGACGGGTACGTCGAGCTGCGGGGCGCCGTATGGCTCGATGCCGCGAAGCTCCTCGCGCAGCGGCGGCCAGGGCTCGCCGGTCGATGAGGTCATCGCGTCGACCGGACCGTGATCGCCGCACCGTGGCCGGGAAGGTCCTCGGCCTCCGCCAGGGTCACGACGTGATCTGCGACCTCGGCAAGGGCGTCGGCGGAATAGTCGATGACGTGCACGGACTTGGTGAACGCGCGCACCGACAGGCCCGAGGAGTGGCAGGCGCAGCCCGCAGTCGGGAGCACGTGGTTGGAGCCGGCGCAGTAGTCGCCCAGGCTGACCGGAGCGTGCGGACCGACGAAGATCGCGCCGGCGTTGCGGACTCGGGCAGCCCAGGCACCAGCGTCCTCGGTGTGGATCTCGAGGTGCTCCGCGGCGTAGGCGTTGACCACGTCGAGGCCCTGCTCGAGGTCACGGACCAGCACGATCCCGGACTGCTTGCCCCCGAGCGAGGTGGTGATCCGCTCGGTGTGCTTGGTCGCGGCGACCTGCTGATCGAGCTCGGCCTCGACCTCGGCGGCCAACCGCTCGGAGGTCGTGACGAGGACCGAGGCGGCCAGCGGGTCGTGCTCGGCCTGACTGATCAGGTCCGCGGCGACATAGGCCGCATTGCCGGTGTCGTCAGCGAGGATCGCGATCTCGGTCGGACCGGCCTCGGAGTCAATCCCGATCTGACCCTTCAGGATCCGCTTGGCGGTGACGACCCAGATGTTGCCCGGCCCCGTCACCAGATCAACGCGGCGGCACGGACCGACACCGTAGGCGAACATCGCGATCGCCTGGGCGCCGCCGACGGCGTACACCTCCTCGACGCCGAGCAGCGCGCACGCCGCGAGGATCGTCGGGTGCACGGATCCCCCGAACTCCTTCTGGGGCGGCGACGCCAGCGCGATCGACTCGACCCCCGCGATCTGTGCGGGCACGACGTTCATCAGCACACTGGAGACGAGCGGCGCAAGACCACCGGGGACATAGAGCCCGACCCGGCCGACCGGCACCTTGCGGTGCGTGACCCGGGCACCGGGGCCGAGATCAGTGACCGCGTCCTGCTCGAGTTCGTTGGCGCAGGTCGCCCGAAGTCGCCGGATCGACTCCTCGAGCCCGGCCCGGATGTCAGGGTCGAGGTTCGCCAAGGCATCGGCCATCGCAGACGTCGCCACCCGGATGTCGTCGACGCGGACGCCGTCGAACTTCTCACCGAACTCGACGATCGCGTCCAGCCCGCGGGTGCGGACCTCCTCGCAGATCGCGTGCACCGCCGGCACCGCCGCCTCGATGTCGAAGTCGGCACGGGGCACGGCTGCGCGATAGTCGGCCTGGGGCTCGCCAGAATCGGACATCGCACGCAGGTCGATGCGGCGGATCAGTGACATGCCCCGATTCTACGGGGGGTGGTACGCCGGACGCCGCCGCCGGACGCCTGACGGGACGGTGCGAGGGCTAGGTTGGTGCCGTGACCGAGCGACTCCCGATGTTCCCGCTCAACACGGTGCTGTTCCCGGGGGTCAGCGTGCCCCTGCACGTCTTCGAGGACCGCTACCGCGCGCTCATCCACCACCTGCTCCGAATCGAGGACCCCGCCGAGCGGCTCTTCGGGTCGGTCGCGATCCGTGAGGGCTACGAGGTCGGGGACCACGGCAACCAGTCGCTCTACCGGGTCGGCGTGCGGATGCAGGTGACCGAGATCGAGCCGCATCCCGATGGCACCTTCGACATCGTCGCCGTCGGTCGTGACCGCCTCCAGCTCGACCGCCTGATCACCACCGACCAGTTCCCTGTCGGTGAGGTCACCCTGCTCAACGACACCCAGACACGCCCCGAGACGGATGCACCTGCCGACGTCGTCGAGCGGGCCCGGGTCACCTTCACCGCCTACCGCCACGTGCTGGCCTCGATCGCCGGCGACCCGCTGCAGGGCGACCTGCCGAGCGACCCTACGTACCTCTCCTGGACGCTGGCGGCCTGCACTCCCCTCCCGATGGGCGAACGGCAACAGCTCCTTGAAGCCTCCGACACCACCGAACGGCTCGTCCTGGTCACCGACTTGATGCGCTCGGAGTTGAAGGCGATCAACATCATCTCCTCGCTGCCAGCCACCGAGGTGGCCCGCACGCGGTGGTCTCCCAACTGAGGACGTCGCAATGGCGAAGAAGCCCGGCGGTACGCCGGCCACGACCGCGCTGAGCACGGCCGGTGTCGCGTTCACCGTGCACGAGTACGCCCACGACCCGCGGGCCGCGTCCTACGGCGAGGAGGCCGCCGCGGCGCTCGGGATCGAACCGGGTCGGGTCTTCAAGACACTGTTCGCCGACATCGACGGTTCCCTGGTGGTGGGCGTGGTGCCGGTGACCGGACAGCTCGACCTCAAGGCGCTCGCGCGGGCCGTCGACGGCCGCAAGGCCGCGATGGCCGATCCGAAGGCCGCCGAGCGGGCGACGGGCTATGTCGTCGGCGGGATCTCCCCGTTGGGTCAGCGCAAGGCGCATCCGACCGTCGTCGACGACTCCGCGCTCGGCTTCGAGACTGTCTTCGTCTCGGCCGGCAAGCGCGGGATGGAGGTCGAGCTCAGCCCTGCGGAGTTGGTGCGACTGACGGCGGCACGGGTGGCGGCGATCCGGCGAGCGTGAGGTTGTCCTTGTCGCTCCGGGGCGAACCCTTGTCGACCGGGAACGACACCATCACCACGAGGAAGCCGAGCAGTCCCCCGACCGGCCATGCCAGGTAGGGCGTCCACCCGACGATCTCGAGGTGTCCGGGCATCTTCTCGCTGGGCAGCTTCGTCCCGGCCTTGACGTGCTCCGCCTTGGCCTGTGGGTCGGGCGGGCTCTGAGCGAGACCGATCGCCGTCATCAGGGCCGCCGCCGCGATCGTCCCGACCACGAGAGCGCCGAGCCCGGCCAACGCACCGTTGCGGGCGACGAAGGCGGACACGACCCCGAGGGCGAGCGCCAGGCCGAAAGCGATCACCACGAACTCCGCCGTACCGCTGAAGTCGCGGGTGACGCCGGGGTCGAACGGGTCGGGATACCAGTGCGGACCGGCGCTCGTGTCATAGATCCGGCCCAGGGGCGCCGGGCCCCACCAGGTCCACCACAACCATCCGCCCACCGCGCCGAGGACGACGCCGAGCACGACGGGGGCAGCCGCCGCAACGGTCAGTTCGGAGCGCCTCATCCGGCCAGGCACCCCGGTCCGAGGAGTTGCTTGAGGTCAGCGAAGAGCGCGGACGAGGGAGTCACCCGAAGATTGTCCCCCAGCCGCATGACCTTGGTGGAGTCGCGGCTCAACAACTGCAGGCGCACCTCGGTCAACCCGGCGTGGGTGATGAGGACCTCTTTCAGTTGCTGGACGACGGGGCCGGTGCACCGGGTCGACGGCAGGCTGATGACCACCGGGCCGTCACTGCCCTTGTCGAGATCGGGGACGGTCACCTCCTGGCCTCGCAGGGTCGCCGGCTCGCGCTCCTTGTCGATCTGCCCGCGCACCCGGATGATCGCGTCCTCGGTGAGGTAGGGCGCCGCGAGCCGATAGCTGTTGGGGAACAGCAGCACGTCGATCGCACCTTCGAGGTCCTCGACCGTCACCGTGGCCCACGGATCGCCGTTCTTGGTGATCTTGCGTTGGATGGAGGTGACCAGACCGGCGACCGTCACGGTCGAGTTGTGGGCACGGGACTCGTCGGTCACCAATTGACCGATGGTGCAGTCGGTGCCGTTGGAGAGAACGTGCTCGAGACCGAGCAGCGGATGGTCGGAGACGTAGAGACCCAACATCTCCCGCTCATGGCCGAGCAGGGTCATCTTGTCCCAGTCGTCGATGTCGGGGATCGCGACGCTGACACCAAAACCGCCATCGCCGGCATCGTCGTCGAGTCCCGCGAAAAGCGAGTCCTGACCGATCGCCTCGTTGCGCTTGATGTCGACGTACTGGTCAACGGCGGTCTCGTGGATCGCCACCAGGGCACGACGCCTGTGCTTCATGTCGTCGAAGGCGCCCGCCTTGATCAGCGAATCGATGACGCGCTTGTTGCAGACGGTTGCTGGGACCTTGGACAAGAAGTCGTTGAAGTCGGCGTACCGCCCCTGCTCGGAACGGGCGGCAGCGATGCCGTCGACCACGTTCGAGCCGACGTTGCGGATCGCGGTCAGACCGAAGCGGATGTCGCGACCGACGGCGGTGAAGTTGTGCGCCGACTCGTTCACATCGGGCGGCAGCACCTGGATCTTCATCCGGCGACACTCGTTGAGGTAGATGGCCATCTTGTCCTTGTCGTCCTTGACGGACGTCAGGAGCGCAGCCATGTACTCGGTCGGGTAGTTGGCCTTGAGATAGGCCGTCCAGTAGGTGATGACGCCGTAGGCGGCGGAGTGGGACTTGTTGAACGCATAGTCGGCGAAGGGGACGAGGGTGTCCCACAGCGTCTTGATCGCATCCTTCGGGAAGCCGCGTTCGAGCATCCCGGCCTGGAAGCCATCGAACTGGGCGTCGAGCTCGGCCTTCTTCTTCTTGCCCATGACGCGACGCATGTTGTCGGCGGCGCCGAGCGAATAGCCCGCCAGCACCTGGGCGATCGCCATCACCTGCTCCTGATAGACGATCAGGCCGTAGGTCTCGCCCAGCACCGGCTCGAGCGCCTCCGCGAGCGCGGGATGGATCGGCTCGATCGGCTCGCGGCCGTTCTTGCGGTGCGCGTACTTGTTGTGCGAGTCGGCACCCATGGGCCCGGGGCGATAGAGCGCACTGACCGCGGTGATGTCGGCGAAGGTGTCCGGCTGCATCGAGCGCAGTAGGGCGCGCATGCCGCCACCATCGAGCTGGAAGACGCCGAGGGTCTCGCCGCGGCCCATCAGTTCGTACGTCGCCCGGTTGTCGAACGGCAGCTCCTCGAGCACGACGTCCTCGTCGCGGTTGGCCTTGATGTTGGCCAGGGCGTCCTCGAGGATGCGCAGGTTGGACAGGCCGAGGAAGTCCATCTTGACGAGTCCGAGCGACTCGCACATCGGATAGTCGAACTGCGTGATGACGGCGCCGTCCTGCGGGCGGGCCATGATCGGGACGATGTCGATCAGCGGCTCACTGGACATGATGACGCCGGCGGCGTGCACGCCCCAGTTGCGGATCTGACCCTCGAGACCGAGCGCCGTCTGGTAGATCGTGCGGACGTCGGGATCCTGCTCGTAGAGCGCCCGGAACTCGCCGCCGTCGTTGTAACGCTTGTGCTCGGGGTTGAAGATCTCCTTCAGCGGCACACCCTTGCCCATGACGTCGGGCGGCATCGCCTTGGTGATCCGGTCGCCGATCGCGAACCCGTGGTCGAGCACCCGGGCGGCGTCCTTGATGGCGGCCTTGGACTTCAACCGGCCGAAGGTCGCGATCTGGCAGACCCGGTCGGCGCCGTACTTGTCGGAGACGTACTGGATGACCTCGCCCCGCCGGGCGTCGTCGAAGTCGATGTCGAAGTCGGGCATCGAGGGACGCTCGGGGTTGAGGAACCGCTCGAAGTAGAGGCCGTGCTCCAGCGGGCACAGGTCGGTGATGCGCAGGGCGTACGCCGCGATGGAGCCTGCACCGGAACCACGCCCCGGCCCCACTCGGATGCCGTTGTTCTTGGACCAGTTGATGAAGTCGGCGACCACGAGGAAGTAGCCGCAGTAGCCCTTCTGCGCGACGACTGCGAGCTCCATCTCGACGCGATCCTTGACCTCCTGCGTCAGCCGGTCCCCGGGGTAGCGGGTCTCGATGCCGCGCCACACCTCCTTGCGGAACCAGGACTCCTCGGTCTCGCCGCCCGGGATGTCGGCGCGCGCCATGTAGCCGCCGGTGTTCTCGTTGAAGTCGACCGAGCACCGCTCGGCGATGGCGACGGTGTTGTCGCATGCCTCGGGCATGCCGAACCTGTCGGCCCACAGCTCGCGCATCTCGGCCGCGGACTTGATGTAGTAGCCGCCGCCGTCGAACTTCAGCCGGTTGGTGTCCGAGAGCCGCTTGCCCGAGGCGACGCAGATGAGCGCGTCGTGGGCATCGGCGTCCTCGGGGTTGTTGTAGTGGGAGTCGTTGGTGGCGATCGGCGGGATGTTGAGCTCCCGGCCGAGTCGGAGCAGGTCGTCACGCACCCGCTTCTCGATGGAGATGCCATGGTCCATCAACTCCAGGAAGACGGAGTCCTTGCCGTAGATCTCCTGCAGCTCGGCGGCCTCACGCACGGCCTCGTCCCACTGGCCGAGTCGCAGTCGGGTCTGGATCGCGCCACTCGGGCAACCGGTCGAGACGATCACACCCTCGCTGTGCTCGGCGAGGATCTCCTTGTCCATCCGGGGCTTGTAGAAGTAGCCCTCCAGGCTGGACCGCGACGACAGCCGGAACAGGTTGTGCATGCCCGCGGTCGACTCGGCCCACATCGTCATGTGGGTGTAGGCACCACCGCCGGCGACGTCGTTGCCGCCCTCCTCGCTGGAGACCGCGGCGTTCTGCTGACCCCAACGCACCCGCTTGCGCTCGCCACGGGGAGTCCCCGGCGTGATGTAGGCCTCGATGCCGATGATCGGCTGGACGCCGTACTTCTTGGCCTTGGAGTAGAAGTCGTAGGCCCCGTGCAGGTTGCCGTGGTCGGTCATCGCGATCGACGTCATGCCGAGGTCGTTGACACGCGTGAAGAGGCCGTCCAGCAAGGATGCCCCGTCGAGCATGGAGTACTCGGTGTGGACGTGCAGGTGGACGAAGTCCGCTCCCCCGGAACCTGCTGCCATCAGGTGTTCGAACTCCTCGAATGTCGTGGTGAACGGGGGTCACGCTGGACGCCTCGATGGACGTCGGGGAAGAAGATCAGCCTACGCGACCGCCTTGCCGAGATGGTGGCAGGGACCTCCGACTTTTCACCTCGATCGGCTCACGCCGGCGGAACCCACTCCATTCGAAGATCCGGAGCCCGCTCCTCGTTCTCGGAGCCGTCCGTGTGCTCCCGCTCGACGAGCCCACGACGCACGTAGAAGGTCCTGGCCGGCGCGTTCTGCTCGAACACCCACAGGCTGAAACCGCCCGGGATCCTGGTCTTCACCAGATCAAGGAGTACGCCGCCCACGCCGGCGCCCTGGGCGTCCGGGTGGACGTAGAGGTCGTCGAGCCAGGTGCGAGTGAACCGGGCATAGCCGACGACGCGCGCGTCGCACTCGGCCACCCAGGTCTCGGCACGACCCAAGACGGCCCGGAGGTGGACCGCGAGGTCCTCCGGCGGGTGGACGCTGGCAGGCATCGCGGCCGTGCTGCGGGCCGCGAGGTGGACGGCCGCGATGGCCGGCACGTCGAGCGGCGTGGCCGGGCGGAGCAGGAGGTCAGTGGCTGTCACGGATGATGTCGAGGGCCTGGGCCAGATCATCGGGGTACGGCGACTCGTACTCGACGTACCCACCGTCGGGGTGCTCGAAGCCGAGCTTGACGGCATGCAACCACTGGCGTTCCAGGCGGACCTTGCGAGCCAGGACCGGGTCGGCACCGTAGGTGATGTCGCCGACGCATGGGTGTTTGAGCGCGCTCATGTGGACACGGATCTGGTGGGTCCGGCCTGTCTCCAGGTGGATCTGCAGCAGGCTGGCAAACCGGTGTGCCTCGAGCGTCTCGTAGTGCGTGACGCTGTGACGACCGTCGTCCATCACCGCGAACTTGTAGTCGAACTTCGGGTGGCGGCCGATGGGTGCGTCGATGGTGCCTTCGTGCGGGTCAGGGTGTCCCTGCACGAGCGCATGATAGGTCTTGTCGACCGTGCGGTGCCGGAAGGCGTTCTTGAGCACCGAATAGGCGTGCTCGGACTTGGCGATCACCATGACGCCCGACGTACCGACGTCGAGGCGCTGGACGATGCCCTCGCGCTCCTTGGCCCCCGAGGTCGAGATCCGGAAACCGGCTCCGGCCAGGTGCCCGACGACGGTCTGTCCCCGCCACCCCGGGGAAGGATGGACGGCGACGCCGACCGGCTTGTCGATCACCACGATCGCATCGTCGTCGTGGATGATCCGGATGCCCTCGACCAGCTCGGGAACGATCTCCAGCGGGTCGACCTCGGCCGGGATCGAGACGTCGAGAACCGACCCGCTCAGCACCCGCTCGCTCTTGCCGCTGACCGCCGCACCGTCGAGGACCACCTGGCCCTGGGCGATCAGCTCGACGGCCCGGGTCCGGGAGACCCCGAAGAGCTGGGCCATGGCGACGTCGACGCGCTCGCCCTCGAGACTGTCGGGGACCCGCAGGCTGCGGTGGTCGATCGTGCTCACTTGTCCACCTTGGTTCCGGCCAGGCTGATGCCGCGCAGCACCTGGATCAGGATCAGGACGACACCGACGTTGATACAGATGTCGGCCACGTTGAAGACGGGCCAGTTCGGCAACATCAGGAAGTCAACGACATGGCCCTTGAACGGACCGGGCTCTCGGAGGATGCGGTCGACCAGGTTGCCGTCGATGCCCGCCAGCAGCAGGCCGAGGGCGATCGCCCAGACCTTGCTGACCGCGCGCAGGCTGATCCACAGGACCACACCGGTCGCGACCACCGCGAGAGCGGAGATCACGACCGTGAACCGGGTGCCGAGGCTGAAGGCCGCGCCCGGGTTGTAGGTCAGGTGCAACTGCAGCAGGTCTCCGACGACCTGCTTGTCCGGCTCACCGGTGAGATGACGCACGGCAAGGACCTTCGCCACCTGGTCGATCGCGACCATCAGGATCGCGACTGCGATGAAGAGGGCCCAACTCGCAGGTTTGGCCAGCAGTCCCTTGGCGCCGTCGGCCGAACCGCCGTTCGGCTCGTCTATCGTCGTTCTTCCCGCTGCTTGCATGTCATGCAGAGTGTGGCACGCGGGAAGGCCATCAACCGCATCTTGCCGATCGGGTTGCCGCACGACTCACACACGCCATAGGTGCCGTCGTCGATCCGCGCCAGCGCACGGTCGATCTGGGCCACCTTCTCGCGCTCGTGATTGAGCACGGTCAGTTCCTGGTCGCGCTCGAAGCTGGTCGCTCCGAGGTCCGCCTGATCCTGGCCCGCGCCGTCCCCGGCGTCACGTAGCAGCCCGCTCAGGTCGGCCTCCTGCTCCTCGAGGATCTTGGCGCTCTCGGCGCGCTGCTCGTGAAGCTCGGCCATGACCTCGGCGAGCTCGTCGGCCGACCACGCCTCCTCGTGCTCGAGTACGACGAGGGAAGCCGGTGCCGCCTTCTTGGCCGGAGCAGCCGACTTGGCCGGGGCGGCCGTCGTCTTGGCCGGTGCCGCCTTCTTCGCCGGAGCGGCCTTCTTGGCGGGGGCGGCCGTCGTCTTGGCCGGGGCCGCCTTCTTCGCCGGAGCAGCCTTCTTGGCCGGAGCAGCCTTCTTGGCCGGAGCAGCCTTCTTGGCGGGGGCGGCCGTCTTCTTGGCCGGAGCAGCCGTCTTCGCGGGAGCCGTCTTCTTCGCGGGGGCGACTGTCTTCTTGACCGGTGCCGCCTTCTTCGCAGGAGCGGCCGTCTTCTTGGCCGCTGCCCCCTTGTTCGCGGGAGCATCGGCCGCGACTGCCTTGCGGGGGCGAATGAGCTTCTTGGCTGCGGACGCGGCTTGGCCGGCCAACGTCTTCTTGGTGCTGCGGGCCATCACGGACTCCTCAGAAGGCGGTGCCCCACACGCCAGCGAGCGGGTGGGCGTGCTGCGGAGGGTATCGGCTCTCGCGCGGAGGTCCAAGCAGGCGCGCACGGCGTACGACGAACCGGCCGCCCCGCGAATGCGGAACGGCCGGTTCGTGTCGATTCAGAACTGCTGGCGGGTGACCGGGGAGGTCAGCCCTCCTCCTCGCCGAGGATGGAGCGCAACCGCTTGGGAGCGGGGGTCTCCTCGGCCGGAGCCAGCGTGTCGCCCGGCGTCTGCAGGGACTCGAGCTGCTGGGTGAAGTAGCTCTTGAGGCGCGAGCGGTACTCGCGCTCGAACGAGCGCAGCGTCTCGACCTCGGCGGAGAGCTTGTCGCGCTCCTTCTCGAGGTCACCGAAGAGCTGGGTGCGGCGCTCGGCAGTCTCAGCGTCGAGCATCTCGGCGCGGGTGCGGGCGTCGGACTCGAGGCGGTCGGACTTGACCTTGGCCTCGGACGCGAGGCGCTCAGACTTGGTGCGGGCCTCGCCGACGATCTTGTCGGCCTCGTTCTTCGCGTCCTCGACGAGCTCGTCGGCGTTGCGAGTGGCGATCTCGAGGAGACGGGCCGCGGCGTTGGATGCCTCGGGAACGGTCTCGACGCGGATCGTCTCGATGCCGCCGGTCGCTGCCGGGGCAGCGACGGGAGCGGGAGCGGCGACCACGGGCTCGACCGGTGCGGGAACGGCGACGGGAGCCGGGGGCTCCTCAACGACGGGCACCGGCGTGAGCTGGGTGGGAACGTCGGCCTGGGTGGCAGGAGCACCGGCCTGAGCGGCTGCGAGCTTCGCGCGAAGGTCGTCGTTCTCCTGGGTGAGGCGGGCCAGCTCGGCCTCGACCTCGTCCAGGAACTGGTCGACCTCGCCCATGTCGTAGCCCTCGCGGAGCCGGACGGGAGTAAAGCGCTTGTTGCTCACGTCCTCAGGCGTCAGCGGAATGACCTCAACCATTCTAATCGTGTAAGTAACTGTCGGTCGAAAAATAGAGCCAGCCAA
>JASLDK010000021.1 GCA_030145945.1 Nocardioides sp. | reverse complement strand
CCCTGAGCTACGGAGGCATGCACCCCGATCGTTGAGGTCGGAGGCGCGGTCAGGAACCTTACCGGGCGATATCCGTGCAGGGGAAACCGGTGTGCCTCGATAGGCTTCGCAGGTGACTCCAGCGCAGCTCTCCACAACGATCGTCGACGCCCTCTCGACGCTCGTCGACCAGGGTGACCTCACCCTGCCCGACGGCGTCCCCAGCGAGGTGACGGTGGAGCGACCGCGGCAGAAGGGCCACGGCGACTACGCGACCAATGTCGCGCTCCAGTTGGCAAAGAAGGCTGGTCAGAATCCGCGTGCCCTGGGCGAGCTGTTGGCCGCTCGGCTGAAGGAGGCCGACGGGATCGCGGACGTCGAGGTCGCCGGGCCCGGCTTCCTCAACATCTCGGTCGAGGCCGGTGCCCAGGGTCAGGTCGCCTTGGACGTCGTGACGGCCGGTACGTCGTACGGACGCTCCTCGACGCTCGCCGGCCAGAAGATCAACGTCGAGTTCATCTCGGCCAACCCCACCGGTCCGCTCCATCTGGGACACACCCGGTGGGCGGTGCTCGGCGATGCCATCGGACGCGTCCTGTCCGCCGCTGGCGCCGAGGTGACGCGCGAGTTCTACATCAACGACCGCGGCAGCCAGATGGACAAGTTCGCCGCCTCGATCATCGCGGCGGCGCTCGGCGAGCCGACCCCGGAGGACGGGTACGCCGGCGGCTACATCGACGACCTCGCGAAGGCCGTGGAGCAGGCCAGCCCCGGGATCTTCGCCCTGGACGGCGACGAGCGGCGGACCGCCGTACGGGCGGTGGGATATGAGCTGCAGTTGGCCGAGCAGCAGCAGCAGTTGGACGGCTTCAACACGCACTTCGACGTGTGGTTCTCCGAGCTCTCGCTGCACGAGTCGGGCTCTGTGCCGGAGACCCTGCAGAAGTTGAAGGACCTCGGCCATGTCTACGAGGAGGACGGTGCGATCTGGATGCGCACCACCGACTTCGGCGACGACCGCGACCGCGTGTTGATCCGGTCCAACGGCGAGCTGACCTACTTCGCCTCCGACACCGCCTACTACCTCAACAAGAGGGCACGCGGCTTCGACCACTGCATCTACCTGCTCGGCGCCGACCACCACGGCTACGTCGGTCGGTTGCGCGCGATGGCGGCCTGCGTCGGTGACAACCCGGACCAGACCCTCAACGTCCTCATCGGGCAGTTGGTCAAGATCCTGCGCGATGGCCAGGAGCTCAAGCTCTCCAAGCGCGCCGGGACGATCGTGACGCTCAACGAGCTCGCGGAGGAGATCGGCGTCGACGCGCTGCGCTACTCACTGGCGCGCTATCCCGCGGACTCCCCACTGACCCTCGACGTCGCCGAGATCACCAAGGCGTCCAACGACAACCCGGTCTACTACGTTCAGTACGCACACGCCCGGACCTGTCGGATGGTCGCCAATGCGGCGGATCTGGGGATGGCGCTGCCTTCATCGGATGGGTTCGATCCGAGTCTGCTGGGCCATGAGCGGGACGGTGAGTTGCTGCGCGCCCTGGCCGAATACCCGCGGGTCGTGGCGAGCGCTGCCGAGCTGCGCGAGCCGCACCGGATCGCGCGCTACCTCGAGGACACCGCCTCCGTGTTCAACAAGTGGTACGACACCAAGGAGTGCCGGATGCTGCCGCAGGGCGACGAGCCCGTCGGCCCGGCCAACCTGGCGCGTCTCGTGCTCGTCGTCGCCACGCAGACGGTGATCGCCAACGGCCTCGACCTGCTCGGCGTCTCCGCGCCCGAGCGCATGTGACGGGCTTGGCTCGATGGGACGCGTTCCTCCCGGCGACTTCGCCGGCACCTCCCCGCAGTGGCTGCGAGAGCCTGCGGACGTCAACGCGTTGATCCCCGTGTTGTGGTCGTCGACCGCACGCAAGGACGACGGCGTGCTGTCCGTCGGCGGCCTGCCGATCCCGGACCTGGTCGCCAACGTCAACACCCCGGCGTACGTCCTCGACGAGGACGACTTCCGGTCCCGGGCCCGCGCCTTCCGCGACGGATTCTCGGGGTACGACGTCTACTACGCCGGCAAGGCGTTCCTGTGCACGGCGGTCGCCCGCTGGGTTGCCGAGGAGGGGCTGTGCCTCGACGTGTGCAGCGACGGCGAGCTCACTGTCGCGCTGCGCGCCGAGGTCGACCCCGCCCGGATCGGCTACCACGGCAACAACAAGACAGCGATGGAGTTGCGGCGTGCAGTGGCCGCCGGTGTCGGTCGGATCATCGTGGACTCCTTCCACGAGATCGATCGGGTCGCCGATGTCGCTGCCCAGTTGGGCGTGGTGCAGGGCGTGATGGTCCGCGTGACCGCCGGCGTCGAAGCGCACACCCATGAGTTCATCGCGACCGCCCACGAGGACCAGAAGTTCGGGTTCTCGATCGCATCGGGTTCGGCGTTCGAGGCGGCGACGCGGGTGCGTTCGTTTGACTCGTTGGCCCTCAATGGCCTGCACAGCCACATCGGCTCGCAGATCTTCGACACCTCGGGGTGGGAGGTCGCCGCACGTCGCGTTCTCGCCCTGCACGCCCGGGTCGCTTCCGAGCTCGGTCACGTCATGCCCGAGCTCGATCTCGGGGGTGGCTTCGGCATCGCCTACACGACCCAGGACGACCCGGCCGATCCATCTGTGCTGGCTGAGCAGATCACCCGGATCGTCGTGGGGGAGTGTGCGGCGCTCGGTGTCGGCGTACCCCATCTCTCGATCGAACCCGGCCGTGCCATCGTCGGCCCCTCCATGTGCACCGTCTACACGGTGGGCACGGTCAAGGAGGTCGCCCTCGACGGCGGTGCGGCTCGCACCTATGTCTCGGTCGATGGCGGCATGAGCGACAACATCCGACCGGCGCTGTACGACGCGGACTATTCGTGCACCCTCGCCTCCCGTGCCTCCACGGCCGAGCCAGTGCTCGCGCGGGTCGTCGGCAAGCACTGCGAGTCGGGCGACATCGTGGTCAAGGACGAGTTCCTCCCCGGCGACATCGCCCCCGGCGACCTGATCGCCGTCCCCGGAACCGGCGCCTACGGCCGCTCGATGGCCTCCAACTACAACCACGCCCTCCGCCCGCCCGTGGTCGCGGTGCGTGGCGGTGAGTCACGCGTGATCGTGCGCCGGGAGACGGTCGACGACCTGCTCGCCACCGATATCGGCTGACCCTGTTGTCCGTCAGTAGCCGACGAGCTTCGGCTTGGCGGTGATGGCCTTGAGAGGTTGTCCGGTGCCTTCGATGGTGACGGTGCCGGGGATGGTGAGCCAGGGGCCGTCGCCGATCTTGTAGCGACCGCTGTAGGTCGTCGACAGGGCCGGGAGGTAGTCGCCCTTGAGCAGGTAGTTGTGGGTGACGTCGAGATCGGGGTAGGGCGCACCGGGGATGCTCGTGGTCAGTGATTCGCCGTCGCCGAAGGTCCAAGTGAACTGAGACGGTGTCGCCTCGAGGGTGACCGTCTGGCCGAGGAGGTCGATGGCCTTCGCCACGGGCTCGGTGGTCGTCGTGTAGAAGTTCGTGTCGAAGTTGACCAGGGTGACGTGGTCGGGTGGTTCGATCATCAGGACGCCGGGGTCGAGCTTGAGTTCGCCGAAGGCCTTCTGGATGTCGGCCAGGGTGATCTGCGGCTTCTCTTCTTCGGTGGCGGGCGTGCAGTAGGTGACGCCGGCGGCCTGGTTGGACTGGTGGTCGGTCTCGAAGTCGGTGCAGGAGGTCGTAACAATCGCGGGTTGGTTCGGCGACGAGCTCTTTGGCGGGCCGTCGGTGTGCTTTGGGCCGTGTGGCTGGCTTGCGGACTCAGCGGCACCCCATATCCCCTTGCCGTTGAGGCCGGCTTTCACGGTCGGTGATGGGGGTGGAGGAGGCGTAGGCTCGGTTGCTCTCGGGTCTGATGAAGCGGCGAAACCTGCTGCCGGCCACAGCGTCAGTGCCGCAAGAATCGCTGCGGCTAGTGACGTCCTACGCATGTCAGTCGCCCGTCATCACGTCGAGGCGCCACCCGGCACGCCCCCAGAGAACATAGACGCTGTAGGTGCCACGGCCCGCTGGATAGACCGTCGTTGCTCCCGAACTGTCAACGGCGCGGTGTTCGTCCACATCAACGGCCACCTCGACGTGAAATGCGACGACGTCGGGAGCTGGCTTGTAGGGCTCGACGAAAGTGATGTTCTCGACGTAGTTCCCGGCGGTGACGTACCCGCCCGATTTGTACACGCCGCGGATGGCGTCGATGCCGACATAACAGCCATCGCATCGATCGCCGGAGATCTTCTTCAAAGGACTGACATGTCCGGTGACCTGGGCGTAGTTGATGAGGTCCCAGTAGTAGGCGATGAAGGCGCGGGCGCCGTCTTCGGTGGGTTGCGTCGCGGCGTCGGGGAGCGCCGGTTCGGTCGGGACGTCGTCGGAGGGCGACGGGCTCGGGGTCTCGATGTGGCCGGTGGGGGTGAAGGGCGCGGCTTTCGGCGGGTCGCCATCGCCGCAGCCGGCGAAGGTCAGGAGTGCGGTGCTGGCCACGAAGGCAGCGAGGGTGCGGGGCGTCGTACGCATGGAAAGGGTCCTCCCGAGATGCTGTGCGCCTGGACCGGCGGCGC
>JASLDK010000401.1 GCA_030145945.1 Nocardioides sp. | reverse complement strand
TCGCCGGTCTCGTCTAGGGTCGAGCCATGGCTTCGAAAACACGTTCGACCTATCGCTGCAGTGAGTGCGGCTGGTCCACCGCCCGTTGGGTCGGGCGGTGCGGCGAGTGCCAGGCCTGGGGTTCAGTGTCCGAGGTGGCGGTCACGGCGACCTCGACCTCGAGCCGTACGACGGCGGCGCCGGTGACCAACGCCGCGGTCCCCATCGGGCAGGTGTCCGCCGAGAAGGCCGTGCACCATCAGTCCGGAGTGCCCGAGCTCGACCGGGTCCTCGGCGGCGGGTTGGTGCCGGGTGCGGCGGTCCTGCTGGCCGGCGAGCCCGGTGTCGGGAAGTCGACGCTGCTGCTGGAGGTCGCGGCGCGAACCGCCGCCACCAGCAAGCGCACGCTCTACGTCACCGGCGAGGAGTCGGCCGCCCAGGTGCGGCTGCGCGCGGACCGCACGGGCGGCATCCACGATCAGCTCTACCTCGCCGCCGAGACCGATCTGGGTGCCGTGCTCACCCACATCGAGCAGGTCCGCCCGACCACCGTGGTCATCGACTCCGTGCAGACCATCAGTGCCTCCGGTGTCGACGGGGTGCCGGGCGGCGTCACCCAGGTCAAGGAGGTCGCGCAGGCCCTGGTGCGGATGGCGAAGAGTCGCGACATCACGGTCGTGATGATCGGACACGTCACCAAGGACGGCGGGATCGCCGGCCCGCGGGTGCTGGAGCACCTGGTGGACGTCGTCCTGCACTTCGAGGGCGACCGCAACTCCCGGTTCCGGATGCTGCGTGCGGTCAAGAACCGCTTCGGACCGGTGGACGAGGTCGGCTGCTTCGACCTCGGCCCCGACGGCATCCGCACCGTCGAGGACCCCACCGGCATCTTCGTCGAACGCCACCACGGACGGGTTCCCGGCACGTGTGTGGCGGTGTCGATGGAGGGCCGCCGGCCGATGCTGGCCGAGGTGCAGGGCCTGGTCACGCTGTCACCCGCCGAGCGCCCCCGGCGGACGACCTCCGGCATCGACGGTTCACGGCTGGCCATGATCCTCGCGGTCCTCCAGCAGCACTGCGAGATCAGACTGCACCAGCATGACGTCTTCGCCTCCACCGTCGGCGGGGCACGCCTCAGCGACCCGGGCTCCGACCTCGCACTCGCGGTGGCCATAGCGTCGGCCCACTTCGTCTCGCCGCCACCGGCCGGGGTCGTCGCCCTCGGCGAGATCGGTCTGTCCGGAGAGTTGCGCCGGGTCCGCGACCTTCCTCAGCGGCTCGCTGAGGCGGCACGCCTCGGCTTCGCGATGGCCGTCGTCCCTGCCGATCCCGGCACCGCCCAAGGGGTGCGCAGGGTCGGCTCCGACCAGATGGTCGACGGGATGCGGGTCGTCGAGGTGCCCGATGTCGCCTCCGCGCTGCGCGCTTTACACCTGGATCGACGCACCAAGCACGCGCTCGAAGTGGTGGAGTAGGCCGATCCCGCGCTGGTGAGGACGGCACCGGGTTCGAATATCAACGCATGAGCACGGGTGCGCGCGGATAGGGTACGAACGCACCAGCACACCGATCCAGGAGCACCACAGTGGTCACGTCGGCCGATCCCCGCCTTCGCGAGGCGCTCGCCTCCATCGCACCGGGCACCGCGCTGCGCGACGGGTTGGAGCGGATCCTGCGCGGTCGCACCGGCGCGCTGATCGTCCTGGGTCGCGACAAACTCGTCGACAGTCTGTGCACGGGCGGCTTCGAGCTCGACGTACCGTTCACCGCCACCGGTCTGCGTGAGCTGGCCAAGATGGACGGCGCGATCATCGTCGACGGCTCGGTCAACCGGATCGTGCGCGCTGCGGTCCACCTGATGCCCGACCAGTCGATCCCCTCCGAGGAGACCGGCACCCGGCACCGCACCGCCGACCGCGTCGCCAAGCAGACCGGACATCCGGTGATCTCGGTGTCGCAGTCGATGCAGATCATCGCTGCCTATGTCGGCGACACCCGTCACGTGCTCGAGGACTCCGGCCAGATCCTGTCGCGGGCCAACCAGGCGCTGGCAACCCTCGAGCGCTACAAGCTGCGGCTCGACGAGGTGTCCAGCACCCTGTCCGCACTCGAGATCGAGGACCTCGTCACTGTCCGTGACGTCGCGGTCGTCGCACAGCGCCTGGAGATGGTGAGCCGGATCGCCCGCGAGATCGAGGACTACGTGCTCGAGCTCGGCACCGACGGTCGTCTTCTCGCACTGCAGTTGGAGGAGCTGATCACCGGCGTCGACACCGAGCGCGAGCTGGTGATCCGCGACTACGTCCCCTCCCGCCGTCGCAGCCGCGACCCGCTCGACCTGCTCAGCAAGCTCGAGCAACTCTCCTCCACCGACCTGGTCGACCCGTCTGCCGTGGCGAAGGTGCTCGGCATCGGGACCGGCGAGCACCTCGATGGCGCCGTCGCACCGCGTGGCTACCGTCTGCTCACCAAGGTGCCGCGCCTGCCCGCCAACGTCGTCGAGGGCCTGGTCGACCACTTCAGCACCCTGCAGAAGTTGCTGTCCGCCGGCATCGACGACCTCCAGGCCGTCGAGGGCGTCGGCGAGCTCCGTGCCCGCAGCGTGCGCGAGGGCCTCAGCCGGCTGGCGGAGTCGACGATCCTCGAACGGTACGTCTGACCCGGCTCGGCTCCGAGTCAGTTGACCGGGGTCTTCGGCAACTTCTGCTTCTTCACCTTGTCCGGCTTGGGCGTGACCTGGACCGTCGCAGGCGCGGGTGCGGCGAGCGTGAAGTCGGCTGAGGCCGGCTCACCACCGAGGGATGCCGCCGAGACGGTGTAGGCACCCGGCATCGCCCAACCGGCCCGGCGAGTGCACTTGTCATTGGACTCCCGCGTCTCGACCCAGGTCAACTGCACCACGGTGGCGACTGTGCGGCGTACGACGACCGACTGGGCGGGGATCGCGGACGGACACTGGCGGGTGGTCCAGACCTCACCGGCACGCTTGCCGACCTTCACGACGAGCGAGTCGGGGCCGACCTCCCACGTGCAGGCTTCCGACGTGCGGGTCTGCAGCGACAGGGAGATCACCACGTCCCGGCCGGCAACTGCGCCCTCCGCAACAGAGGGGGTTGCGTAGACGTCCGAGGGCGCGCAGTTGCCCTCCGGGGCCGCGAGGGTCGGGGTGGCCGGGCCAACGGGAACCGTCGGATCGGTTTCGGTCTTGTCCTTCTTCTCGCCCTTCGGGTCAGCCGTCACGGTGAGACTCGGCGAGGTCGCGGCGCCCGCCTGCTCAGCAGCCGGATCACCGGACTTGCCGTCACCGCCGGCGGTCAGCCAGCGGGCGATGACGAACACCAGCGCGAAGGCCAGACCGAGAACGAAGGCCCGGCGCCGCCAGTAGACCCCCGGGGGCAGAGGCGCGCGGGACGGAGGCATGCGTCCGACGGTATCCAGCGGCACGCGGCGATCTCAGCTGGCACGCCGAGGCGGCGGGTGACAGCGCACACGAACACGTCACAATGGAACCGCCATGACGAGTGACCTGGTCGAGCCGATCCTGCGTTGGTACGACGACAACGCCCGCGACCTGCCGTGGCGACGACCCGAGGCCACACCCTGGTCGGTGATGGTGAGCGAGTTCATGCTGCAGCAGACGCCGGTGGTGCGGGTGCTGCCTGTGCACAAGGCGTGGCTGGAGCGGTGGCCCACGCCGGCCGCGCTCGCCGCCGACTCCTCAGGCGAGGCGGTCCGCGCCTGGGGGCGGTTGGGCTATCCACGCCGAGCGCTCCGTCTGCATGCCGCGGCCACCGCGATCGCCGAGCAGCACGGCGGTGAGGTGCCGTCGTCGTACGACGACCTGCTGGCGCTGCCGGGCATCGGCGACTACACCGCGGCTGCCATCGCCGCCTTCGCCTACGGGCGGCGACAGGTCGTGCTGGACACGAACGTGCGCCGGGTGCTGTCACGGATGGTGACGGGTACGGAGTTCCCGCCTCGGTCGGTGAACCGTGCCGAGCGCGACCTCGGGGCATCGTTGTTGCCCGACGACGCGCCCACCGCGGCGACCTGGTCGGTCGCGGTGATGGAGCTCGGCGCTCTCGTCTGTACCGCCGATCGCCCCCGTTGCACCGCTTGCCCTGTGCTCACGACCTGCGCCTGGCAACGCGCCGGACGACCGGCCTACGACGGACCGCCGCGGCCCGTGCAGACCTACGCCGGCACCGATCGCCAGTGCCGCGGCCGACTGCTCGCCGTGCTGCGGGACGCGGTCGGCTCGGTGGAGAAAGGACGACTCGACATCGTGTGGGATGACGCTGCACAACGTGAGCGTTGCCTGGATTCCTTGATCACCGACGGCTTGGCGGCCGTCGATCCGGACGGTCGCTACCG
>JASLDK010000369.1 GCA_030145945.1 Nocardioides sp. | reverse complement strand
GTCGATCACGGGGTTGCGCACGCCGGTGACGAATGTGTGTTGGTGCTCAGCGGCGTGACTCTGGTCGACCTGGCCGGGACCGTTCACACACTCAACGAGGGCGACTCGATCTTCTACGACGCGATGGTTCCGCACGAGTTCCGGAGCGTGGGCGAGGAACCGGCCCACCTCATTGTCACGATCACCCCCGCCATATGACCAGCACCGCCATGTGTGACAGCTGAAGGCACCGCCTGACCGCGGCCGCCCGTTCGGCAACCGCCCGGCCCGTTCGCACCTGAACGGGCAGCGCGACGACCTCGTCGCGTCAGTAAGCACCAGGACAGGAGCCGCACGCCGCCATGCAACCGCCCGTGAAGGTCGCCGTAGCCCAATGTGCAGTAGCACTGGGTGACGTCGCCGCGAATGTCGCCACCGCCGAGCGGCTCATGCGGGCCGCCGCCGAACGCAGCGTCGACCTGTTGATCCTCCCGGAGTGCGCTCTCACCGGCTATGTGTTCGACGATCCGGCGAGCACTCGGAAGGCAGGCCTCACACTCGATGGGCCGGAGGTGGCCGCTCTGGTGCACGTCTGCGCCGAACTCGACATCCACCTGATCGTAGGGATGTTGGAGCGGTCAGGCGACAAGGTCCACAACTCCGCAGTGGTGTTGTCGCCCGCCGGGTTGCTGCACTGCTATCGCAAGGTGCATTTGCCGCCACTCGGCGCCGATCGTTTCGTCGATGCCGGCGACGCGCCGCCGGCAGTGGTGGAGGTGTGCGGTCTCCGGGTCGGGCTCAGCATCTGCTACGACATTCGGTTTCCCGAGTGGGCCCGCTGCCTTGCGCTCGGCGGGGCTGACCTGATCGCCAATCCGACGAACTGGCCGGTTGGCGCCGAGGTTGTCGCCAGGCACTTCGTCCCGACGAGGGCCGCCGAGAACGGAGTGTTCGTCGCGGTTGCCAACAGAGGGGACAGCGAGGGCGGCATCAACTTCATCGGCCAGAGCCAGATCGTCGACCCTCGAGGGGACATCTTGGTGTCGACGCCGGACGACGACGATCTGCTCGTCGCCGAGGTAGACTGCCAGGTTTCCAGGAGTAGGGCGCTGCTGTCACACGGCGGCTACTCACTCGACATGTTCGCGAACCGTCGACCCCACCTCTACGCCGCACTGTCCCGAGCCGCCGCGGACGAGGGCCTCGAGCATGGGCGGGACGCAACGTGAGAGGGCCGCTCGACGGCGTGCTCGTAGCCGACTTCACCCGCGTGCTCGCGGGCCCGATGGCGACGATGACGCTGGCCGACCTTGGCGCGAGCGTCGTCAAGGTGGAGAAGCCAGGGGCGGGAGACGACACCCGCTCGTGGGGTCCGCCCTGGACCCCGTCCTCGAGTTCCTACTTCGAGAGTGTGAACAGATCCAAGTTCAGCCTTGCGCTGAACCTCACCGACCCCGACGACATAGCTCTCGCCCGAGCCCTAGTGGGCCGCGCCGACGTGCTTGTGGAGAACTTCCGCACCGGAACCATGGCGCGCCACGGCCTGGGCTACGAACAGGTTCAGCAGCTCAACCCTGGGCTCGTCTACTGTTCGATCACCGGGTTCGGTGGTGGGGCAGGGGCGGCGATCCCGGGCTATGACTTCGTCGTCCAAGCCGTCGGTGGGCTGATGAGCATCACTGGCGAGCCCGACGGCCCCCCGCTGAAGGCAGGTGTTGCGGTGGTCGACGTGCTAACTGGGAAGGACGCCGTCATCGGCATCCTGGCAGCGCTGCGTGCGCGCGAAGTCACTGGGGTGGGGCAACGGGTGGAGGTGAACTTGCTCTGGACGCTGCTGGCCGCGCTCACTAACCAGACCAGCGGTTACCTGACCACCGGGAAGTCGCCGGGGGCGCTGGGTAACCGGCATCCCTCGATCGTCCCCTATGAGTTGCTGCGCTGTCGCGACGGCGTGTTGGCTGTCGCCTGCGGCAACGACCGCCAGTTCCAGAGCTTGATGAAGGTCTTAGGTCGACCGGAGGTCGCTCGCGATCCCAGGTTCTCGAACAACCCCGCACGTGTGCGCCACCGCGACGACCTGGTGGAGATTCTCGAGGCGGAGCTGGCCGGCGCGGACGCCGACGCCTGGGAGCGTCGTCTTCTCGCTGCCGACGTGCCGGCCGGCCGAGTCGCGGACATCGCGACGGCTATTGCCCGTGCCGATGAGTTGGGTCTGGCCCCCGTCCAGGACGTCGGTGCAGGGCACCTTGCCCAGATCCGACACCCGGTGCTGTTTTCAGCCAGCGACGTCACCCCGCCGTCCGCGCCGCCCAAGCTCGGCGAGCACAGCGAAGTGCTCCGGGCCTGGTTGCGCGACGAGCGCACACAACCGCCATTCCCCCTTGACCCAAGGAGCTACTCGTGACCGCAACTCTCAATGCCATCCCCTTCGACCCGATCGACCCCGTCGGCATCGACGCCCTGTTGAGTACGGAGGAGAAGGCCGTCCGGGGCGCGGTGCGGCAGTTCTGCGCTACTCGGGTGGTGCCCCATGTCGCGGACTGGTTCGAGCGGGGCGAACTTCCCGATGCCCGTGATCTGGCCAAGGCGCTTGGAGCCCAAGGGCTGCTTGGCATGCATCTGGACGAGTATGGGTGTGCCGGCATGAGCGCCACCGACTAC
>JASLDK010000308.1 GCA_030145945.1 Nocardioides sp. | reverse complement strand
GGCACCAAGGGCCTCTCGCTGTTCTGGATGCCCGAGCACCACTTCGACCACGAGACCGGTGAGCTGACCGGCGAGCGCAACGGCGTCTACGTCACCAACGTCGAGCACAAGATGGGCATCAAGGTGTCCAACACCTGCGAGGTCACCTTCGGCGACCCGCAGATCGGTGGCGGCGAAGCGGCCAAGGGCTGGCTCGTCGGCGAGGTGCACAACGGCATCGCGCAGATGTTCGACGTCATCGAGAACGCCCGGATGATGGTCGGCACCAAGGCCATCGCGACCCTGTCGACCGGCTACCTCAACGCGCTGGAGTACGCCAAGGAGCGGGTCCAGGGCTCCGACCTGACCCAGGCCTCCGACAAGACGGCGCCGCGGGTCACGATCACCCACCACCCCGACGTACGCCGCTCGCTGATGACCCAGAAGTCGTTCGCCGAGGCGATGCGCTCGCTGGTCCTCTACACCGCCTCCTGGCAGGACCGGGTCCAGATCGCCACTGCCGCGGGCGAGAAGGACGACCTCGCGGTCGCCGTCAACGACCTGCTGCTCCCGATCGTGAAGGGCTACGGCTCGGAGCGCTCGTGGGTGCTGCTCGGCACGGAGTCGCTGCAGACCTTCGGCGGCTCGGGCTTCCTGCAGGAGTACCCGATCGAGCAGTACGTCCGCGACGCCAAGATCGACACCCTCTACGAGGGCACCACGGCGATCCAGGGCCAGGACTTCTTCTTCCGCAAGATCGTCAAGGACCAGGGCCGCGCGCTGGGTCACGTCGCCGGCGAGATCAAGGCGTTCATCGAGGCGGAGGCCGGGAACGGTCGCCTCAAGAACGAGCGCGAGCTCCTCGCCACCGGCCTCGCCGATGCCGAGGCCATGGTCAGTCTGCTGATCAACGACCTGATGTCCGCGCAGGACGAGATCAAGAACATCTACAAGGTCGGCCTCAACACCACCCGCCTGCTGATGGCGCTCGGTGACGTCGTGTGTGCCTGGCTGCTGCTCCGCGGTGCCGAGGTCGCGCTCGCCAAGCTCGACGCCGGTGCCGGCAACGACCAGGCGTTCTACGAGGGCAAGGTCGCCGCGGCCCAGTGGTTCGCGCAGACCAACCTGCCGCGCCTCTCGGCCGAGCTCAAGATCGCCCAGAGCACCGTCCTGGACGTGATGGACCTCGACGAGGCTGCCTTCTGATCTGGTCCCCGACCAGCTGAGTTCGACGTACGACGGCCGCCCCAGGCAACCGGGGCGGCCGTCGTCGTACGTCCGAAGGGACTTCTCGCTTAGGGTCTGCGGGTGTCTCGCTCCATCCTCCGTCCCCTTCTTGCGGCCCTGGTCGCGCTCGCGCTGTCGCTGAGTGCCCTGTCGGCGGCGGCATCCGACGACACCCACGGCCGCTATCCGGCGCCGTACTTCAACGGCAACGTCGGTGACCCGAGCGTCGTCATGGTCGGCAAGCGACTGGTCGTGGTCGGGACCGGGCCGCAGATCACCCGCGCGGTGAAGGATCCGGGCCGGCCGTGGCGCTATGAGCAGCCGGTGCTGACCCATCGGCCGTCGTGGGCGCTCGCGGAGGGCGGCATCTGGGCGACCGACATCGCCAAGGTCAAGAAGAAGTGGCTGCTCTACTACGCGATCCCGGTCGCGGGACTCGGTGACTTCGGCCGCTGCATCGGGGTCGCGGTCGCGAAGAAGCCCGTCGACGCGTTCAAGCCGGTCGGCGACGCTCCTCTCGTCTGCCCCACCGCGGCCCTCGTGCCACCCGCGCAGGATCCGGTCGCCGTCCCCGCGGAGCTGCCTGCCCGGGGCGTCATCGACCCGTCGCTCTACCAGGAGGGCAAGCACAACTTCCTGCTCTACAAGACCGACGGGAAGCCCTCGTCGATCCGGCTGCTCCCGTTGACCCGCAACGGCAAGCGTGTCGCCGCGACCCAGGACCCTGCCAACCCGAGCATCGAGATCGCCCGCTCCGAGGGAGTCATCGAGAACCCGGTGATGATGCGGAAGGGCGGCTCCTACTACCTGTTCGCGTCCGAGGGCGACTTCGCCCGCTGCACCTACGCCCAGACCTGGCGGCAGTCGACGAGCCTGACCGACTGGTCACTCGCGACTCCGACCGTGCTGCTCGACAGCACCATCACCGAGGGCCTCTGTGGGCCCGCGGGGGGCGACATCGTCAAGCGCGGAGGCCGTACGACGCTCTTCTTCCACGGCTGGGTGCGCCTGCACTCCGCCAAACCCAAGGGCGCGAGCTACTGGGCGTGGAACGGCGGCGAGGCCTACGGGCGGCGTGCGATGTACGCCGCCCGCCTCTCCTTCCCCGGTGGTGTTCCGACCGTGCGGAAGTACCTCAGCGACAAGCATGTCTCGTCGCGGGTGCCCCTGCCGTACTGAGCCGGCGGGCCGGGCGGCGGCTCGAACGCTAATCTCGGAGACATGAGCGACCGCGAACTGCTGGGCGGGTACGTCGACACCTGGTGGAGCGCCGTCGGCGACTTCATCGCCGTGCTGGAGGGGCTCGGGCCGGACGAGTGGTCGCTGCCCACGGACCTGCCGGGCTGGGACGTCAAGGCCGTTGCCTCTCACACGGCGCACCTCGAGTCGCTCCTCGCGGGAGGTCCTGACGAGACCGCCGACATCGCCGACGCGCCCCACATCGCCGGTCCCATGGGCCAGTTCACCGAGATAGGCGTCGTCACCCGCCGTGATCGGGAGCCCGCGAGAATCATCGAGGAGATCCGAACGACGACGGCCCGGCGTCACGCCGAGCTGCAGGCCGCGCCGCCGGAGGACGGCACGGCACCGGCGCCGGGGATCTTCGGCCTGATCGGCTGGAACCAGCGCACCCTGCTGCGCAACCGGCCCCTCGACGTGTGGATGCACGAGCAGGACATCCGTCGCGCGGTCGGCCGTCCGGGCGGCCTCGACTCACCGG
>JASLDK010000307.1 GCA_030145945.1 Nocardioides sp. | reverse complement strand
CGACCCCGAGGGCAACCCGCCGACCGAGGACGCCGTCATTCCGCGCATCCCGGGCCACGACGACCCCGAGTGGACCGACTGGGTCTGGTACACGACGAAGATCGAGGGCTCCAACTGCCGCGAGATCGTCGACAACGTCGTGGACATGGCGCACTTCTTCTACGTGCACTTCACCTTCCCGACGTACTTCAAGAACATCTTCGAGGGCACCGTTGCGGCTCAGTTCATGACTGGCCAGGGTCGTGAGGACATCGCCCGTCCCCAGAGCAGCGGCAACGGCCCGAAGAGCACCGGGACGACGTCGACGGCGGCCTACTACGGCCCGTCGTTCATGATCGACGACGTCACCTACCACTACAGCGACGGCGAGGACATGCCGACGACGCTGATCAACTGTCACTACCCGATCGACGAGAACTCGTTCGTGCTGCAGTACGGGATCATGACGAAGAAGCCGGCCGGCGTCGACGACGAGACAGCCACCGCGACTGCCCGCAAGCTGGGCGACTTCATCCGGATCGGGTTCGAGCAGGACGTCCAGATCTGGCGCAACAAGGCTCGTATCGAGAACCCGCTGCTGTGCGAGGAGGACGGACCGGTCTACCAGCTGCGCCGGTGGTACCAGCAGTTCTACGTCGACGTCGCCGACATCGAGCCCGAGATGGTCGAGCGCTTCGAGTTCGAGATCGACA
Source organism: Nocardioides sp. (assembly GCA_030145945.1). Taxonomy (GTDB): domain Bacteria; phylum Actinomycetota; class Actinomycetes; order Propionibacteriales; family Nocardioidaceae; genus Nocardioides. Next base: position 1,977 of record JASLDK010000307.1, on the reverse strand, counting down.
CCACCAAGCCCAACGAGGCATGGCGGGCCGAGGTCGAGGCCAACCTCGCCAAGCGGGCGGCGCCCGCGGGCCAGCCGGCCTGATGAGCGTGCGGCCCGACGTCCGACTGGACGACGCCCCCATGCAGCCCGTCGTCTGCGGGACCTGCGGGGGGCACGTCCAGGCCCGGAAGAGCTCGTGGGACCAGACCAGCATCCAGTGGAGCGAGGCCGCACTGGCCGCCTGCGTGGAACGGCGCGCCTCCTCCCCCCGGCCCGGTCCCAACGGTGCGACGTTCACCGGGTGCGCCGCGCTCCGCGACGCCATCCGGGAGGCCGCGGTCCGCGGGGAGCTCACGGTCGTCGACGACGAGCCGCTCAAGACCAATCCTTCCCAGCCGCTCGACCACGACGGTCACGACGACCACACGGAGGTGACCGCCTGATGGGCGTCGACCTGGAACGCCATGGCCCCTGGGCCGTCATCGCCGGCGGCTCGGAGGGTGTCGGTGCGGCCTTCGCCCGCCAGCTCGCCGAGACCGGCCTGAACCTGGTCCTGTTGGCACGCAAACCCGGACCGCTCGAGGAGACCGCGGCCGCGTGCCGCGAGCGCGGGGTCGACGTTCGCACCCTCGCCGTGGACCTCACCCACGCCGACGCGATCGCGCAGATCACCGCCGTCACCGACGGTCTCGAGGTCGGCCTGCTCGTCTTCAACGCGGGCGCCAACACCTACGGCCACGAGTTCGTCACCGGCGACCTCGAGCGCTTCCAGGGCGTCATCGATCTCAACGTCACCGCACAGCTCGCCCTCGTCCAGCTCTTCGGTGCCCCGATGCGCGAGCGTCGGCGTGGCGGCATCCTGCTGATCGGCTCGCTCGCCGGCTACATGGGCTCGGCCCAGATCAGCATCTACGCCGCCGTGAAGTCGTTCTGCCGGGTCTTCGCCGAGGGCCTGTGGCTGGAGATGCAGGAGTACGACGTCGACGTTCTCGAGTTCGTCCTCGGCGTCACCCGCACCCCCGCCATGGAGCGCGCCGGCCTCAACTTCGACATCCCCGGCATGCACGTCTCCGAGCCCGACGACGTCGCACGCCAGGCCCTCACCCTGCTGCAGGACGGCCCGGTCCGGGTCGCCGAGGGCAACGAGAGGATCGCCGAGATCCGCAGCGGCCACGACCGGTCCGCCCTCGTCCGCGACGCCCTCGCGAAGTCGAGGAAGTTGCTCCCTGCCGCATCTGAATAGCGCGACCCGGCAGAAACTGGCTCTGATTTTCGGCCGACCCGGCTCGAAGTAGCACTGGATCTCCGCCGACCCGGCAGAAACTGACGTCGGCTCTCCGACTGCGCGAAAATGTCGTTCGCGACAGGCGATTCACGCTCCTGTCCACAGGCCGCGAATCGCCATGGTTGGCCGCAGAACGGCACGGGCAGACGGCCGCCCATGAAACGCACCGACCTCGAACACCTCGCCCACCTTCCCGCCGACTTCCCGCTGCCGCCCGACGTACCGTTCACGTCGACGACCGCCCGCGACGAGGCCGGTCTGTCCCCACGCGAGCTCGCCTGGCTGGTCGACCGCGGCTTCCTGCGCCGCCTGATCCGTGGCGTGTACGTCGACAGCGCGGTCCCCGACAGTCTCGAGTTGCGCTGCACGGCCCTGCGTCTCGTCGTACCCGATGACGCCGTGGTGTGCGACCGTCACGCGGGGTGGCTGCACGGCGCCGACATGGTGCTCGCACCCAACGAACACCTCCATGTCGCGCCCGTCTGCGTCTTCCTCCCCGCACCCGGCCGTCGCCTGCGCAACGGCCTGGTAGCGAGCGGCGAGCGCAGCTTTCGGTGCGGAGACGTGATCGAACTCAACGGCCTGCGCGTCACCTCGCCCCTGCGGACGACGTGGGACCTCGGCCGCCAGCGGTACGTCGAGTCATCGCTCGCCGCGATGGATCAGATGCTGCGGCTCGGCCTGTTCTCCGTGGAGGAGCTCGCCGCCGGC
>JASLDK010000089.1 GCA_030145945.1 Nocardioides sp. | reverse complement strand
TGCTCCGTCCGTGCGACCCGACTCGACGTACCCGAGCACCCGGTCGAGGTGCTCGGCAGTCGCGAGCGGCCCCATCTGGGTCGCCTCGGCGAGACCGGGGCCGACCCGGAACCGCTCGGCGAAGGCGACGTCCCCCTGGGTGACCTCCTCGACGATCGACTCCTCGACGAGGATCCGCGCTCCCGCCGTGCAGACCTGGCCGCTGTTGCCGAAGACCGCGCGGGCGGCGGCCGGGATCGCCTTGGCGAGGTCGGCGTCGGCGAAGATGAGGTTGGGCGACTTGCCGCCCAGCTCCACCAGGGTCCGCTTGAGGTTCGAGGTCGCCGCCGAGGTGAGGATCCTGCGCCCGGTGGCCGTCGATCCCGTGAACGCGATCAGGTCGACGTCGGGGTGCTCCGCGAGCGCCTGGCCCGCTGCACCGGAACCCGTGACGATGTTGACGATCCCTGCGGGGATGTCGCTCTCCGCGACCAGCTCAGCGAGCTTCAGCACCGTCAGCGGCGTGATCTCGGACGGCTTGAGGACGACGGCGTTGCCGGCGGCCACGGCGGGACCGAGCTTGGCGGTGGCCGACGTGATCGACGCGTTCCACGGGATGATCGCCGCGACGACACCCATCGGCTCCCGCAGCGTCTGCGCACGCAGCCGCGCACCGGTGGCCGTGTTGGGCGTGATCGTGGCGCCCTCCAGCTTGGACGGCCAGCCGGCGAAGTAGCGGAGGTTGGTGATCGCCCGGTCGACCAGTCCGCGGGCCAGCTTGATCGGCATGCCGTTGTCGAGGGACTCGAGGACCGCGAAGGCCTCGCGGTCGCGCTCCACGAGGTCGGCCAGCTGACGCAGCCAGCGCTCCCTGTCGACGGGGAGACCGCCGACGACGGCCGGGTGGGCGAGCGCCTGACGAGCCGCGCGGACAGCCTGGTCGACGTCGTCACGCGCCGCCTCGGGAACCACGGCGAGCTCGGCACCGGTGGCGGGGTTGACGGTCGGCCGCTCGTCGGAGCCCGCAGCAGCGACGAAGTCGCCGCCGATGAACATCTGGTTGCGCAGGGGGTGGACGATCTCTTGCTCCACGGCGCGGTAGTCGACGGTCATGCGTCCTCCTGGGTCGAGCGGCCGGCGTGATGTGCCAGGGCCTCACGGTGGTCGGGGTGGGCGATGCTGATGAGCGCGGCGGCCCGTTGGCGGTCGTCGAGACCGTCCAGGTCGGCGGCCCCGTGCTCGGTGACGACCCACTGGACGTCGGCGCGGATCACGGAGACCGGCGTACCTTCGGCGAGGTGGGGCACGATGCGGGAGACCGCTCCCCCCTTCGCGGTCGAGCGGATCACGAGGATGCTCCGACCTCCGCGGGACAGGGCGGCGCCGCGGATGAAGTCGTTGAGCCCGCCGACGCCGGCCACCACCCGGTCTCCGAGCTGCTCGGCGCTGGCCTGCCCCAGCAGGTCGATCTCCAGGACGGAGTTGATGGCGACCAGGTCCGGACAGGACGCGAGCCGGCGCCAGGAGTGCGTGTAGAGCCCGTCGCGCAGGTCGACCCGGGGGTTCTCGTGGACGAATTCGTAGAGCCGTCGCGTGCCCATCACGGAGCCCGTGACGACCGGTCGCGCAGGGTCGAGGGCTCCGGACTCGGCGAGGTCGACGAGCCAGTCGCCGACGATGCCGGAGTGGATCCCGAGGTCGCGACGGTCCGTGAGCAGCCGCAGCACGGCATCGGGCAGGGCGCCGATCCCGCACTGCACGGTGGCACCGTCGGGAACCAACCGAGCGATGTGCTCGGCGATGGCCCGATCCTCGGGCCCGGGCTCAGGTGTCGCGACCTCGCGCAGCGGACGGTCGACCTCGACGAAAGCACTCACGCGTGAGACGTGCAGGCGAGCGTCCCCGGCCGTGCGGGGCATCTGGGGGTTGACCTCGGCGACGATCCGGCGCGCGGCACGGCAGGCCGGCGCCAGGTTGATCACCGAGGTGCCGAGGCTGCAGTAGCCGTCCGCGTCGGGCGGGCTGACCATCACCAGCACGGTGTCGATGTTCAGCTCGCCGGCCTCGACGCGCTCCAGGGTGCGGTGGACATGACTCGGCACGTTCCTGGCCTGCCCCGAGGTCAGCGCCGTCTGGGTGTGCCGGTTGGGCACCGGCAGGACCAGCTCGAGCACCTCGGCAAGCTCCGGGTCCGCGAGCGGCGTCGGGAAGCCACCGGGCCAGGCGACGACCGAGACCGGGGTCCCGGTCCGGGCCCGACGGATCAGCTCGGCGACGAGCTCCTCCGGCTCCGCGTTGGAGCCGCCCGCGACGACGACCTCACCCGCGCTCAGCGGGGCCAGCGCTCCGGCAGCGTCGGTGAGTCGCTCGCGGTACAGGTCCTGCCAGACCGCGACGGTGTCGGCCGTCACCGGGCCCCCTCGCGGCGCGGCAGCTCGACGACCGCCTCGCCGTACGCCGTGACCTCGTCACGCTGGTTGACCGCCCGCACGTCCAGGGTCACGAGCCCCTGCTCGACGTCGACGGCCGTCACCGAGCCCCGGCACCAGGTGGTGTCAGCGACCAGGTTGAGCTTGCGGACCTCGACCGAGAGACTGCGCATCCAGCCGGCGTCGCTCATCCAGTTGGTCACGAGGTTGGCCAGCCAGGCGATCCGCTGGGGACCGTAGTCGTAGGCGACGGGGATGCCCGATCTGGCCGACGCCGCGTTGTCCCAGTGGACCCGCTCGGGCACGTCGGGGATGCCGAACTCGTCGAGTGTGTACGCCGCCGGGTGACGCTTGCGCCAGGCGTGGCCGATGCCGTGGGGGCGGACGAACATACCGCCCCAGCCCTGCAGGAAGCCGATCAGGTCGGTGATCGTCAGTGGGCCCTTGACGATCTGAGGGAGCTCGTCGCCGACCGAGATCTCCTCGACATGGCGCGGCACGGCGCCGCGGATCTCCTCGGCCTCGTAGTCACGCACGATCGAGGCGAGGTCGTCGGTGGTGTACTGGTGCGGCCGCAGCTCGGCGTACTTGCTCTTCGACCTGGCTGAGCGCCGCTCGACACGCATGCAGTGCGACTTCAGCCGGGCGAGTTCGAGACCCGCCTCGTCGCGGTAGATGGCCTCGTCGACCTCGAGGAACTGACGACCGGCGAAGTCGCCGTGCTTCTCGTTGAGCTCGCTCAAGGTCACGCTGGTGACGATGCGGGTGTCGACGGGGACCGGACGGGTGAACTCCCAGGTGCTGCCTGTGTAGAGGGCGTGCACCCCGGGAAGTCCCACGCTGCGGGGCATGCCACAGCTGGACAGGAAGCAGGGCGAGGCGACCAGACCTCCGAAACGCGTGCCACCGGCGTACGCCGCATCGGTCCACATCGGGTTGACGTCGCCGACGCCGTGGGCGAAGTGCCGGATCGCATCCGTCGTTGCAGCTGTGTGGAAGGGCGCTGTGAGCACGTGCTCCTTGCCGATGCGGGCCCGG
>JASLDK010000429.1 GCA_030145945.1 Nocardioides sp. | reverse complement strand
GACGCACTGCATGATCGCCCCGAGATCGTGCGGGCCGTGCTCACCCTCACCCGGCCCGGCGACCCCACCGACCTGACCCCGACCCGGCTCCCGGACTGGTATCGGGGCGGCGACCCCGTCGCCTGAACAGGTTCGTGCCGGAGGGGCATCTGTTCATCCGACGTTGTCCGACCACTCTTCTGCGGGCAACACGAGGGACGCCCCTGCACCCGAGTCTCTGCCCATGATTCCCTCCCCTCGTCGCCGCCTCGCCGGTCTGCTGACCGCCGTTGCCGCCGCCGGCTCCCTCGCCACTCCCCTGATCCCTGCTGCTGACGCTGCCCCCGGCAATCCCGGCGCCCGGCCGTCCTTCTGCAGTCACGACAACCGCAGCACGCCGTACGCCGGCTATCTGTGCGCGCAGGAAGGTGATCTGCTCGACGTCCGCATCGGCGATGTGCATCCGACGCAGCCATCCCTCGGGTACGACGAGGTCTACTACAAGCTCGGTCGCTACACGCTGGGCAAGGACGCGATCAACAAGAAGTTCGCCGACTGGTGTGAAGCCGACGGGCGGCTCGACGTCGTGAGCGCCCTCCCGGACGCCCGGCTCGACGAGCCGTCGTCGTTCACCTGCGCTATCCCGCGGGGCGCCGAGACCGCTGAGAGCATCGCGCCGATGAAGACGGTCGTGATCGGGCCCGGCGGCGAGCCCTTCCTGACCGATGGTCACCACACGCTCACCTCGTTCACCGAGCTGCCCGACGGTGGGCCGAACCTGCACGTCCGTCTGCGGGTGCAGGCCAACTACAGCACGCTGACGCGGCAGGACTTCTGGGCGCAGTTGAAGGCACACAAGTGGACCTACACCAAGGACCCCTCGGGCAACGACGTGAAGGTCAACAAGCTGCCCGAAAGCCTCGGTCTCGACAACTTCCAGGACGACAAGTACCGCAGCCTGCTCTACTTCGGCCGCGACATCGGCTACGCGCAGAACGGCCTGCCCTTCCAGGAGTTCTACTGGGGCGACTGGATCCGGGACACCGCCCCCGCCGGGCTGACGTCCTGGGACGCCACGACGCTGGCGTCGTACCTCTCTGCAGTGAAGGCCTCGACCGAGGCGATGACGAAGCTGTCCGCGAGCACTGTCGTCAGCAGCGGGTTCACCGCCGAGCAGCTGGGTGCGCTGTCGGCATGGAACAACGGCAAGGCCGCCACCAAGGGTGAGTTCGACAAGCTCAGCAAGGCCTACGCCGAAGCCAAGCCGGGCAAGATCGCCTACGCCCTGGCCTACAAGGCACAGCACGGGCTGGGCTGATGGCGCAGGCGTGACCGATTGGATGTCATCGAGGTGGAAGGGTGACTCGCAGGAACCGAGGTCGGTAGCGACGCGGATCCTCCATCACCTCGGTGACATCCGTACGGTTCTGGCTGTAGGAGACGACGACAGTGCCCGGCTCCGGCAGCAGGCCGGGATGGGCCAGCGGCATGTAGCGAAGCGTGCCCGTCGCGCTGTCCGACGGCAAGGTCGCCACCGGTGGCTGCGCCGTGAAGGGACCCGTCGGTCCTGGCGATGTCCAGACGACCACGTCCTTGCCGAGGAACTCGTTGCGCTTGCTCAACGCGAACCATCTGCCATCCTGCTCGAACACCGACAACGTCTGTGAGACGCCGTTCTTGCTGGGGATCAGGGTGGTGGCGTCCTTGGCCTTCCTGCTCCATCGATCGCCCGTCCAGTAGCTCCATCGCTTCAGATCGCTGATCTGGTCGACCGGGACGCGCGCCAGACTCAACGCGAAACCGGAGTCCGGTTCGATCGTCGCGGGGCGCGACGTCCCGTAGAGATAGGCCATGCCGTCGTGTTCGGCCGTGGCCGCACCCCACATCGGACGGGTCGTGTCTGCTCGGTCCGGACCGACGTCGGTGCGCGAGATCAGCTGGGGCGTCATCCCGACGGGCACGACGTACACGGCGAGTGCCGGGCCGAGGTTCTCGAACCCGAAGATGTCGGCAGCGTTGACGGTACGCACCCTCTGAGCAGTCACCGCGACGAGGTCATAGCCGGGCCGGTGGGAGACCAGCAGCGACATCGGCCAGTAGCCGACCTTGCTGTCCCGGTCCGGGATGATCGCACCGCCAGTCTCCGGGAGAACGACCTCGAGGCAACCCGGTGTCACCAGCAGCATGGAGTTTCGGACGAACCCGCCACCGGCCATGTCGGCGCTGCGCAGCGTGTCGCCGAACATCCACAGCGCGCGGCCGTCCTGCAGCATGGCGCTCGCGCCGACGTCTCCACCGCGCATCGCGGGAGTGCCGCGCAGTTGGGCGACCCGGTTGAGATCCTTGACCGACGACACGCCACCCGTGTCGACGCATCGTGTGGTCGAGGCGAGGCTGGGGTTCGGCCGGATGGGCACGTCGTGAGCCAGTGCGGTCCAGGCCGAATAGCTGGCCACGGTGAACGCGATCGTCCCGATCGCCACGACGGCGACCTTGCGCCGAACTCTCGTTTCGACGGTCGGGTACGCCGGCAGGTCGGTGCGCGGCCGATTGCGTTGCTGGACCAGTCGGGCGCCGCTCTGCAGCAGCGCAGAGAGCAGCGGTGTGCCGACAAGAACCAGGAACGGTTGCACCCTGAAGCCGACCGCGGGCGCACTGGTCACGACGCTCGACGTCGCTCCGACGATCGTCCAGTCCGCGACCGAACGCCACGGCGCGGCAAGCAGGAACCGGTCGCCGAGCGCGATCAACGGCAACGGCGCGGCCGCGAGCGCGACGCTCGCGCCGATCATGGCGCGCAGGCCACCGACGAGTTCGAAGACGAGAACGACGGTCCCGGCGCCGAGGCATGCGGCACCGAGCGCGAGCGAGTTGAGCAGGTCGAAGCCGATGACCCGCGCGAGGACGGCGATGAGGGCCGAGGCTGTCACCAACATCAGGAAGCGTCGGGTGCCTCCTCGGAAGGTCGCAGCGACGGGACCTCGCCACAGCGAGATCGCGGCCGCCAGGAGGAAACCGATCCCGACGACGAGCAGTGAGAGGAAGGATGCGGGCACGGCCGTTCCCAGCCAGCGGGGTGTTCGACGCTGCGCTGCGTCCACTCGTTCGACGTGCAGCGTTCTGTCGAAGGTGGCGGCGAGGTCCTTGGCGGTTTCGATGACCTGGCGATCGCGATTGCTGTTGGGCTGCGCCGGCAGGAGCAGGCGATCGGTCGTGCCCGTCAGGTCGAGGACGACGACCGCGAGGGTGCGACCACGCGAAAGATCGTCGAGTGCCGTCTCGACGTCGTCAGCCGTCCGGATCTCGACCGCGCCGCTGCGCTGCTGCTGCAACTTCCCCGCGAGCGGGACGGCCACCACCTCCGGTCCCACCAGCGTCATGGGTGCGTCGTGCAGCACCCGGCCGTCGCCGACTGCAGACCCTGTCCATGCCGTGGTGGCGATCGCGGCCACGATCAGGGCGAATATCCAGCCCTTTCGGCGACTCTCCTTCTGGAGCGCCTGGCCGTGTCTGGTCGTCATCCGGCCAGGAACTCCCGTGTCGCGTCGTCGGCAGGCAGGAACGTCTCCAGGTGAAGGCCTTGCAGCGCGGCGTCCGTGGCGGTGGTCAACTGAGCGGAAGTGCTGAACAACTGCAGTGGTCGACCGTCGATGGTGAGTCGCAACGTCAGGACAGGTCCCGGGCTCGCAATCGGTCGCAATGTCCCACCGGACAACGTCACGATGTCGTCCACCAACGCCCGATGCCGGGCGTCCTGGGTCCGCTCGGCACGGTGCACGGCCTGGTGGTGCAGGTGGGCCGCCCACTGGTCGAGGTTGTCGATCATCCCCGCCATTCCGTCCTCGTCCAGACAGAGACGTACGACGTTGATCGGCGGCTCCAGGAGGTGCGGAGCGCACCCGGCGATCAACCTCCCCATCGCCTCGTTGGCATCCACCACCTCCCAGAAGTCGTCCAGCAACAGCGCCGGGCAGGGCAGGTGGGCGTCCAGCAGACCGCGAAGGCCGTCCATGACGACCGCCAGCGAACCGTCATCCAGCCCGCTGTCGGCGTACCTCGGGGCATACCCGGCCGCGAGCAGCAGGTGGTTGCGCTCGCGCAGCGGTACGTCGAGGTTGTCGGCGAGATGCAGGATCATCTCGGGCGTCGGATGGGAGCGCCCTGTCTCGACCCGGCTGAGGTGGCGGGTGGAGACCGTCGAGCGGTTGGACAACTCCTGCTGGCTGAATCGCCGCCGCTCCCGCCACGAACGAAGCAACGGGCCCACGCTCGGGCTCTCCACCAATGCGGTCACGGGACCAGCCTAGGGATCAGGTCGCGGCATTCCATGACCTCGGAGGTCATGGTCAGGCGGCCAGCGACCGATCCAAGGTTGTCGGGCCAACCCCACCACCCGATCGTCCTGAACAGGAGCAGTCATGAACAACCTTGTCGACGCCTACCTCGCCACCTGGAACTCGAGCCCTGAGGAGCGCCCTGGGCTGCTTGCCCAGCACTTCTCCACCGAGCTCACCTACACCGACCCGGTGGCCCAGGTCGTCGGACATGCCGGGATGCATGCCCTCGTCGATGGCGTCCACCAGCAGTTCCCCGGGTTCGTCTTCACCGCGGTCGGTCAAGCCGATGCGCACAGCAACCTGCTGCGTTTCCGGTGGGGCCTGGGGCCCGAGGACGCGGAGCCGATCGTGATCGGCTTCGATGTCGTCGTTCTCGACGAAGCCGGCCGGATCCGTGACGTGCACGGGTTCTTGGACGAGGTCCCTGCCTGAGCCTTCGGCCCGTTCCAGAAGCAGATCGGCTCTGGTCAGCGTTTCCGCTGGCCAGAGCCGATTTTCGGTCGGGCTGACAGGATTTGAACCTGCGACCCCTAGACCCCCAGTCTAGTGCGCTACCAAACTGCGCCACAGCCCGAAGCCCCGTCCGGACCTGCCAGCCGGAGCGATCGGAACACTACCGCAGGGCGGCAGGAGCCAACCAATCGGGTGCGTGCTCGCGGCTGATTCCGTCGGACCCCGGGCATAGGTTCGGCGCATGACTCGGGCAAGAACCTATAGCGACGAAGCCTTGGTCCGTGCCGTTGCTCAAAGCCTGTCGTGGCGCGGGGTGTTGCGCATGCTCGGATTGTCCGGGACGTCAGCAGCGTCCATCCGGTCGGTACGCCGCAGGGCCGATCTGCTCGGCCTCGACCATCGGCACTTCGCGACACAGCGCCACTGGAACGATGGAACCCTGCAGGCCGCCGTGGCGGGCGCGTCCTCATGGAGCGAGGTCGTCGAGCGTTTCGGCGACACACGGCCCGTGAGCACCACCCTCGTGAAAGGCCATGCGCGACGTCTCGGGATCGACACCAGGCACCTCGACGACGACATCCGCCGGAGGAGCAGCAACCAGCCGTCGGCCGGAGCCACCCCGTCACCACCGGCAGCCGAGGCCGCGAACCTCCGTCGAGCCGGACCTTCCTTGGCTGCAGCCTGGTTCCTCATGTCCGGCGACGACGTCTCCTGGCCGCTGGAGCCCTGCGCCTACGACCTGCTCGTCTGGCGCCAAGGCACGGCGATGCGCGTCCAAGTCAAGACGACCACCCTACGGAGCGGGTCGACCTGGGCAGCAAGACTCACCCACACCCACACCGTCCAATCGCCCTCCGACCCCGCCAACATCGACTGCTTCTTCATCGTCGCCGCCGATCTCACGGCGTACCTGATTCCTGCCGAGGATGTGGGCGGACGGTTCTTGATCCACCTGTCAGCGTACGAGCATCATCGCGTCTCGTTCCTTGCAGAACCGCCCACAACGCAAACGGCGGCCCGGTGAACACCGGGCCGCCGCTGGCATGCATGAAGAGCGTTCAGAAGATGATCTCGCCGGACTTGCGTCGCGAGCGGAGCAACTGGATCGCCTCGTCGAGGATGACCTCGGCCTCCTTGTCGGAGCGGCGCTCCTTCACATAGGCCAGGTGCGTCTTGTAGGGCTCGATCTTCGGCGCTGGCGGAGCGTTCTCCGAATCCAGTCCTGCCGGGAGGCCACACTTCGGGCAGTCCCAGGAGTCCGGGACGGACGCCTCGACCGAGAACGTGATCACCGAGCGGTGATCGTTCGCGCAGAAGTAGGTGACTGCCTGACGGGGAGCTGCCTCGCCACGCTCGGCCTCACCCATCGGACCTGCGCCGACGCGACTACCCCGAATCGCGTTTCCACCACCAGCCAACGGAGTTTCTCCTCAAGCCCTCGGACGGCTCGGCCGTTGCCGAGTCGGTTGCCAGACGAACGAACGTGCGGTCACTTGTAGGCGAGCAGGAGCCCCAGCGCGATCACGCAGGCGAACCAGATCACGCCGATCCCGACCGTGAAACGGTCGAGGTTGCGCTCGGCAACGGAGGAGCCGCCGAGCGTGCTCGACATTCCGCCACCGAACATGTCCGAGAGGCCGCCGCCCCGACCCTTGTGCAGGAGAACCAGCAGAATGAGGATCAAGCTCGTGATCACGAGCAGCACAGTCAGAAGCGTCGACACGCGAGGAATCCTACGTCAGGACCGTGGCTAGCCCAGCACCGGCATGTCATAGAACCGGCAGATCCCACCGAACTCGTCGGCTTCGAGGCTGGCCCCCCCGACGAGTGCGCCGTCGACGTCCGCCTTGGCCATGATGCCCGCGACATTGGCCGCCTTGACCGAGCCGCCGTAGAGGACGCGGACGCCGTCGGCAGCCTCGTCGCCGAAGGTCTCGCGCACCTGCTCACGGATGGCCGCGCACACTTCCTGGGCGTCATCGGGCGTGGCGACCTCGCCGGTGCCGATCGCCCATACGGGCTCGTAGGCGATGACCAGGTCGGCAACCTGCTTCTTCGTGAGGCCCGCAAGCGAGCCCACGACCTGCTTGTTCGTGTAGGCGACGTGCTCACCGGCCTGACGGACGTCGAGCCCCTCACCGACGCAGACAATGGGCGTGATCTTCGCCCCCAGTGCGGCCTTGGCCTTGGCGTTGACGATCTCGTCGGTCTCGGCGTGATACTGCCGGCGCTCCGAGTGGCCGACGACGATGTAGGAGCAGCCGAGCTTGGCCAGCATGGCTGCGGAGATCTCACCCGTGTAGGCGCCGCTGGCATGCGTCGAGACGTCCTGTGCGCCGTACCTGATGGACAGGCGGTCTCCGTCCACCAACGTCTGCACGGATCGGAGGTCGGTGAAGGGGGGGATGACGGCGACCTCGACCTTGCCGTAGTCGTGTCGCTTGTCCGACAGCGTCCAGGCGAGCTTCTGGACCAGGACGACGGCCTCGGCGTGGTTGAGGTTCATCTTCCAGTTGCCCGCCATCAACGGGGTGCGTGCAGTCATGTCAGCTCTCCTCCAGGACCGTGATGCCGGGCAGTTCCTTGCCCTCGAGGTATTCCAGGCTCGCGCCGCCGCCGGTCGAGATGTGACCGAAGGCCGCCTCGTCGAACCCGAGCGTGCGGACGGCAGCAGCGGAGTCGCCGCCGCCGACGACCGAGAGTCCGTCGATCGTGGTCAGCGCCTGCGCGACGGCGCGGGTGCCCTCAGCGAAGGCTGCCTGCTCGAAGACACCCATCGGTCCGTTCCAGAACACGGTCCTCGCGTCCGCCAGCGCTGCGGCGAAAGCGGCACCGGAGGCGGGTCCGATGTCGAGGCCGAGGCCGTCGGCCGGGATCGCATCGGCAGGCACGACGCGGGCGGAAGCCTCGTCGCCGAAGCTGTCCGCGACGACGATGTCGGTGGGCAGAACGATCTCGACCCCGAGCTCCTTGGCCCGCGCCTGATAGGCACGAACCGTGTCGAGCTGGTCCTCCTCGAGCAGACTCTTGCCGACCTCGTGGCCGTCAGCCTTGAGGAAGGTGAAGACCATCCCGCCGCCGATGAGGAGCTTGTCGGCCTTGCCGAGCAGGTTGTCGATGACACCGAGCTTGTCGGACACCTTGGAGCCGCCGAGCACGACGGCGTACGGGCGAGCCGGGTCGATCGTCAGGCGCCGGAGGACCTCCACCTCGGCCGCCACCAAACCACCCATGGCGTGCGGCAGGCGTCGGGCGACGTCGTACACGCTGGCCTGCTTGCGGTGGACGACTCCGAAGCCGTCGGAGACGAAGGCGTCGCCGTGTGAGGCGAGCTCCTCGGGTCACGGGTTTCGTTCGCGACGGACACGGTCGGTGAGTCGGCACGGATCGTGACAGCGGCCCTCACCGACGGGGAGGTCGCCGTCCTGGAGAACGTCCGCTTCAACAGCGGCGAGACGAGCAA